>NZ_JAYRKD010000037.1:0-58100 GCF_041905885.1 Dongia sp.
CTTCCTGGGGCGAAGCCGCCGGCGACATGCTGGTCAATGTCGAGCGCATGATCGGCGGCGCCTACAACGACCAGATCCAGGGCGGCAGCGGCAACGACTTCCTGGATGGCGGTGCCAGCAACGACCGGATGGAGGGCTTCAACGGCGACGACACCTATGTCGTCGACAATGTGAACGACTTCATCAACGAATATGCCAATTACGGCACCGACACGGTGCAGTCGTCGGTCAACTGGACGCTGATCGCCAACCTGGAGAACCTGACGCTGACGGGGACGTCGGCGATCAACGGAACGGGCAACTCGGTCGATAACGTGATCACCGGCAACAGCGCGGCGAACACGCTGACCGGAGCGGCCGGCAACGACACGCTGGATGGCGGTGCCGGCAACGACACGCTGGTCGGCGGTGCCGGTAACGACACCTATGTGGTGGACAATGCCGGCGACGTGGTGACGGAGAATGCGAGCGAGGGTACCGACCTGGTAAGGGCTTCGGTGAGCCATACGCTCGCGTCGAATGTCGAGAACCTGACGCTGACCGGCGCCGCGGCGATCGACGGAACCGGCAATGCGCTGGACAACCTGCTCACCGGCAACGACGCGGCGAACACGCTGACCGGCGGTGCCGGAAACGACACCCTGAACGGCGGCGCCGGAAACGATACGCTGGTCGGGGGCGCGGGCAATGACACCTATGTGGTGGACAGCGCCGGGGACGTGATCACCGAGGGCGCCGGCGACGTCGCCGACCTGGTCCAGAGTTCGGCGAGCAACTATACGCTCGGGGCCAATGTCGAGAACCTGACCTTGACCGGGACCGGGTCGATCAGCGGCACCGGCAATGCCGGCGATAACCTGCTGACCGGAAACAGCGCCTCGAACACTTTGTCCGGCGGTGGCGGCAACGACACGCTGGACGGCGGGCTTGGCGCCGACACGCTGGCCGGCGGCACGGGCAACGACACCTATCTCGTGGACCGCACCGACGATATCATCGTCGAGAATGTCGGCGAGGGCACGGATTTGGTGCAGAGTGCCGCGAACTATGCGCTCTCCGCCAATATCGAGAACCTGACCTTGACCGGAACGGCCGCGATCAACGGCACCGGCAACGCATCGGACAACACCATCACCGGCAACAGCGCGGATAACGTGCTGGATGGCGGTGCGGGCAACGATACGCTGATCGGCGGCGGCGGCAACGATACCTACCTGGTGGATAATGCCGGCGATGTCGTGACGGAAGGCGCCAGCGCCGGCACGGACCTAGTGCGAAGCAGTGCCAGCTATACGCTCGGGGCCAATGTTGAGAATCTCGAACTCTTGGGCACTGCGGCTTCCGGTACGGGAAACACATTGGCCAATAGCATTACCGGCAATGTATCGGCCAACACGCTCGCGGGCGGCGACGGAAACGACATCCTGATCGGCGGCGGCGGTGCGGATGCGCTGGACGGCGGCAACGGCACGGACACGGCCTCGTATGCGACGGCCGGTGCCGGCGTGACGGCGAGCCTGGGATCTGCGGGTTCCAACACCGGCGACGCGGCGGGCGATACCTATGCGAACATCGAGAACCTGACGGGCACGTCGTTCGACGACGTGCTGTCGGGGAACGGCAGCGCGAACATTATCAATGGCGGCGCGGGAATCGACACGGCGGACTATTCCAAAGCGACCGGGGCACTGGTTCTTCGACATCAAGAGGATGGAGCATCCTCGGGTGCCGAGGCTGCCGGCGATGTCTTGATCAGTATCGAGCGCCTCATCGGCGGTGCCTACAACGACGACCTCTATGGCTCATACGGAACCTACTACAACGGCGACGACTATCTCGACGGCGGTGCCGGTGTCGATCGGATGTATGGCTTCGGTGGCAATGATACCTACGTCATCGATAACGCAAGCGACTTCGTCAATGAGTATGCCAATGAGGGGACAGACACGATCCTGTCGTCGGTAAACTGGACCCTTTGGGTCAACTTCGAAAACCTGACGCTGACGGGGACGTCGGCGATCAGCGGGACCGGCAACTCGGTCGACAACGTGCTGACCGGCAACAGCGCGGCGAACACGCTGACCGGAGCGGCCGGCAACGACACTTTGGACGGCGGCGCCGGGAACGACACGCTGGTCGGTGGGGCCGGCGACGACACCTATGTGGTGGACAGCACCGGCGACGTGGTGACGGAGAACGCGAGCGAGGGCACCGACCTGGTGAAAAGCTCGGTCACCTGGACGCTGAGCGCCAACCTGGAAAATCTCACGCTGACCGGGTCGAACGCGATCGACGGAACCGGCAATGCGTTGGACAACGTGCTGACCGGCAACGACGCGGCGAACACGCTGACCGGCGGCGCCGGCAACGACACCCTGAACGGTGGCGCCGGAAACGACGTCATCCAGGGCGGCGACGGCGTCGACGTCTATCGCTTCGATCGGGGCGGAGGAACTGACAGGCTCTACGTCTATGACACCGACGGCAGCGCCGACAAGCTGGTGTTCGGTGCCAACATTGCGACGGACCAGCTCTGGTTCAGGAATGCCGACCAGGACGGCGATGGGACCTTCGACGACCTGGAGATCGACGTTATCGGCACTGCGGACAAGGTCTATATCGACGGCTGGAACAGCAGCGCAGCTCATAAGCTCGACCGGGTGGCGCTATCCAACGGCACTTATGCGGCCGTCGGCGACATCGCCAACTTGGTCTCCGCGATGGCGAGCTTCAGCCCGCCACCGCTTGGCCAGACGCAGCTCGACCCAACCGTCGCCCAGGCCCTCGCTCCAACTCTGGCAGCTAGTTGGCACACTTAGCAGCCAGCGTAAGAAATGGAAAGACCCCTCCACCTGTAAGGTGGAGAGAGTACCGTTAAGCCGAAATGGCAGCAATGGATGTGATCAGCCCGATAGCGGCCGCGCTGCCAATTAAGCGGAGTGCTGAGACTGTCTCTATGGATAGCGATAGGCGAAGTGCCGAAATAGGGCGGTCGGTAGTTGTTGGATACAGGCCGGCGTCG
Source organism: Dongia sp. (assembly GCF_041905885.1). NCBI lineage: Bacteria > Pseudomonadati > Pseudomonadota > Alphaproteobacteria > Rhodospirillales > Dongiaceae > Dongia > Dongia sp. The sequence goes on from NZ_JAYRKD010000037.1 coordinate 3,023, forward strand.
GCGCTGGATGGAGGACGAGTCGTCGGAATAACGAGCCCTCAATTGAATATTAGTTTGGCAGTTATTCAGGCCGGCTCCGGCCGTCTGTGAGGTTGTTGGAAAGCCGACGAGATACTTGCAAATTGCGTGCCTGCCTGATAGGCGGTTGTCGAGTGAGGGAGGCTACTGTGCGGCAGCAGTTCGGTCGATAATGAGTCAGCAGGGTGGGCTCTCGATTTGCGCAGTCGAAGCAGAGGATTTGTCCTGGCGCGAACTCCTCGCCTGCTCGCCCTGGGCTTGTCTGTTCCACGAGCCTTCCTTCCTCGCCTATCATCCGCAAGGGCGTTTTCACTGGCATCACCTAATCGCCATCCATGAAGGACAGCCAATAGCGCTAATCCCGGGCGGGGTGGCCGCGAAGGATGGTCGCAAGTTATTCCGCTCGCCGCTCGGTGCCTCGTTCGGCGGACCGGTGCTGGCCCCGCACTTGGGGGCCGAGGACGTGCTGGCGCTGCTGAGCGCACTGACGAGTTATGCGAAGGCCGAAGGCTGGGCCGGGATTGAACTGACGCCGCCGCCGGCTATCTATCGCGCGGATGCGTCGGACACTCTGGGCTTCGCGCTGCAGGCTTCAGGGTTCGCTTTGGCGTCACGCATGCTGTGCTCGGCGCTCCCGCTGAATTCTAAAGCTCCACGCTATCAGACACTCTATCGCACGCGGAACGCGACGAAGACGCGCGCGGCGCAACGGGCTGGAATTGAGACCGTCATAGGTGGGCGCGACCTAATGGATGAATTCACCGTCGTGCTCAATGCCACATATCAGCGCCATGGCGTGGCGCCGACTCATACGCTCGACGAATTGAATGACCTCATAGCCCGCATGCCGGAGCGATTCAGTATTGCGCTGGCTCGCCACGAAGGACTGCCAGTTGCAGGGCTGTTCCTGATGAAAATGAACGAGCGGGTGGAGAATGCCTTCTACATCTGCCGGACCACCGAGGACGCTCGTCTAAATGCGAGCCTAGCGCTCTTCGCGCTGGTGATCGACAGGCTGGGTGATGCTGATGTCGCCATGCTCGATCTCGGTCCGAGCAGCATGCCGGACGGGTCGCTAAACCACGGCGTCTGCTTCTTCAAGGAAGGCATCGGTGCGATCGGCTATAGTCGCGACCGATGGGCTTGGAGCGCCGCGTGACCTGACATCCGATCCCATCTCGGGCTGACCAGTGCCCCCGACTTAGAATCGAGTTCGCGACCGACGGGCCTGGGCGACCACGGCGGAGTCAGGTCGAGGAGGGATGCGCGTACAAGTGCTTGCGGCGAGCAGTGCGGTCGAACTCGAAATCCATGCCGCTTCTATCGGGCTGCAGCCAGGGCTCCGGCCTCGATCCAGTTGCATCCGATGCCATGTGCACAGCACCGGAGGTGCCGCCACCTCAGTGCCATTTTTTCCATTCGTCAGAGGCATTTATGTATAACTATAGTGAGAGTCACTCGTGCGTATCGCCTAAAGTATCAATCGGCTAAAGTATTGGATCTACGTTCGGCCATTGCAACGACGCGAGCGCCTGGAAGTTGAATTCAATGATCTTCACGGCGGGCCGCCTAAAGGCCGTAGGGGTTTTTGTCGGCCGACTAGGAGTGTCCGCTTTCGCGGTCTGGTGCATCCTTCGCTTTACGGAGATTGACTCAATATGGGCCAATCTAAAGCTGTCATCTTGGCTTGGATGCGTTATTCTTAGCTTATTAATGGTAAGCCACGTATTGCTTTGCGTCTGGCGATGGCGCGCAATCCTGAAAGAAATCTTCAATTGCGAAGTAGGCTTTAGAAGACTCAGCTTTCTTTTCGGTATCAGCGAAGTGGTTGGGAACGTGCTGCCATCCTTTGTCGGTATGGACCTGCTGCGCGCCGGTGCTCTCGCTCGATCCGTTTCGATCGCAGTCGCCGCTCGCTCGGTCATCTGTGATCGGATACTCGGCCTGCTGACGCTCGTGATTGTGATGACCTGCGGGCTACCGGGATTCGCGGTATTTATTGATCACGGTCTGGCGCTATACGCAGTGTCCGGCCTATGTTTTGCAGCACTCTTTGGCTTTCTTGCGGTCGTTCTAGCAAGGCCATGGCTACGTCGTTTTCGCGTTCTCGCGAACACTATCGACCCCTTGGTTGGGGACGTAATTCGCGCACTCAGCACTCGCGCGCTCATTGTTCCAGCTTTCGTCTCCGGACTATTGATCCACATCATTTCGGCAGCTTTGCTCTGGGCGAGTGGGCTCGCTATCGGTGTTGATCTTGGGTTGGTGTACTGCCTGTTGATTGGTCCTGCGGCATTTTTGGTGTCGGCCGCGCCGATTTCCCTTGCTGGATGGGGCGTTCGTGAAGGTGCACTCGCCGCTGGATTTGGGTTAGTTGGCGCTGATGCCAACCAGGTTATCGCCAGCTCTGTCCTTTATGGCCTCACGACCTTTGTGACAGGTGCGTTCGCAATGGTCTTAGGACTGGTGCCGGAGTCGGGGCCCAAGCGATGCCAACTAGTCTGAGGGATAAACATCCGTGTCACAGTCATACAAGGTGCCTAACGAGGTAGAAGCTCATTACGATTCGATCGCTTCCGAATATGAGGAGAAGCTCGGAAAGGAGGGCATCAATCGTCGGCACTTTGAATCTTGCCATCGAGCACTCATGGCCATGCTCGGTGACCGACATGGGCGGAAGCTCGGCTTGGAACTCGGTGTCGGCTCCGGATTCTTTACAGAGGAAATGTCGAGCAAGTTCGATCGTTTGATTGCAGTCGATATCAGCCAACGCATGCTCGATATCCTGGCGAGCCGCCTTTCAGCGTCTGGGATAACCAATGTGGTCATCGTCAAGGGTGACGTCATGCATTTGGAGGACATCCCAACCAACAGCGTCGATGTTGCTTACTTTGTCGGCTTGCTGGAACACATCACAGAGTCTGCTGCATTCTTCGCGGAGCTGTCTCGAATCACGAAGCTAGGGGGCTGCGTCGTAGGCAGCGTCTCGAATGCTCAGTGCCCCTACTACGCGCTTCGTCGAAGGCTCAGATCTGGCCAGCGTTTTCACGATGGTCTTCGCCTCTACAGCCATAAGGAGATCAAGCAGATTGCTGAGCACGCGGGTTTTCGCTTATCCGCAGTGCGCTTTTGGGGATCGGTGCCGGCTCAGTTTCCGAACGGAGTTGTCAGCAACATAATAGCTGCGGCTGAGGGTATTGCCGCTAGGACACCATTGAGATCCATGCTGGGAGGTTTTGCGTTTCGTTGCGATCGACCAGCATAAGCGACAGCGCCAGGAAGCGTAGGTCAAACAACGGAGATGTCGTAGTGGTGTCTACCATTGCGACCGTCTGCCCTATTGGCCTCGCCATGCAAGGGTAGCGCTGGCCTTCAAACTCCTAGTCGCGCGCTGGAAGAATCCGGCCTCCTGGGTCTCACTGGAAGCACTGCTCGGTGGTGGCCTTTCCGGACCGCGTCTTAACCGTGGCGGGCCGACCGACCATGGAATGCCGGAGGTGATGGTTGTGATCGTCTTTCGTTAGCCGAAATGATGGCTTTAGCCGACATTTCTTGTTTCAAATGACGGCTAAATCCATCATTTCGAGGGCAGCAGCCTGCCGCAGCTGAAGAGTTGTCCACTCCTGGCGCGCTTAGCGGACGCTTTCCCGTTGGCCAGCATTGGACTAGGTGCCTACAGGTTGGTAACCTTGGAAGTCCCGGAAGGTAAGCACTAGCGGTCGCAACCTACGCGGATCGCTGGAGATCCGCTCCGACAACAAGTCGGCGGCGACCCGTACTCCGGGAATTGGAAGGCTAAGACGGGGTCGGGCCGGTCATTCGAAGCTCGGCGCCTGCGGGTTACCGGGTGGACGTACCCGGAGGCCGATCCTGCTGCGCGTTGCATCGAGCGGGAACTCGCAGATCTCGACGACCTCCCGATGTTGTGTCGTCCCCTTGTAGCAGACGTAAGGTACCGAACCGAATTTAAAGAGCTCCTCTCTCGCGCTCGCGATGCCGTAGGAATTCACGATTGACTGAGCGAAGTCATCGAAGGAGGCATCGTCGGCGTTGAAGAAGCAGGTATAGAGGCGCAGACCGACAATCCGCCCGTCGGAACCGACCTGATAGGAGCCGCAGCTCTTGTCGTTGTTCAAGAGGAAGCAATCCTTCGCGACGACTTGATTCGGCAGGGAGGTCGAAATCTTCGCTTCCTCGAGACCCAGCGCAAGGCCGCGGAAGGCAGTGTATTCGCCGGCGGGGATTGGCGGTGGGCCGGCATAGGAGTTACCCTGATCAGGGCCTTCGGTGAAAAGCAGCGAGAAGGCATCTTCGGGAGTGTCCATCTCGGCCTTCCCCCGACATCGGCTGAGAGTCTTTCCGCTTGGCGTCTCGGCGGGTGGCGAGCTTTTGGCCTGGTCATCCGCCATGTTCGACATCAGATTCTCGACGGCGATGAAGTCGTCGCTCTGACCCGCCGACGGAGGCGCCGGTGCCGCCTTGGCGGCCGCTTCTTTCTGCTTCAGATACTCGACCTCGAGAATGGCATTCTGCGCTTGCGAGTAGAGGCCTTCGCCGCGCGCCGATTCGAAGGCACGAATGGCGGCATCGTAATCCTTCGCGGTGCCTTGGCCATTCATGTACATGACGCCGAGATTGTATCGCGCGAAGTTGTTGCCCTGATCGGCAAGGCGCTTGGCGATCAGGAATGCTGACGCGTAATCGCCGCGCTTATAGGCGGCGGTGAATTCGTCCGCGGCGTTCTGCGCGCGAGCGCCGGAGGCAAACAGAAGCGCCGCCGCGAGAAGCACCACGCACGCCGATACGCGACTGAAAATCAAGGCGATCGCCCCCAGATCTAATCCCTGCCCATAGGGTGTACCTCTTCGAAGAGTTCCGTCAACATTACCCCACGGGGATCGGGCCCCAGGTCACGCGCCTTTGAACCGCCGTTAACCACTTGCACCCTGCTCCTCCATCGACACCAGATCTCCATCAAGAAGCCCGGTGACGTCAGGCGTTTCCGCGCCGGTGCGACCTTCCGCTTTCCGAGTGACATCCCCTACAATTGCTACTCGAGGAAAGGATGCGCTTGGCGCCGCATCGGGGGGAAACATGCTGAAGTTTGTCGGCGTCCAGGCTGTCTGGGATGCGATCGAGGAGGTGGGCACCAAGGGCGGAAAGAAAACCGGCGCGATCGCCTGGGTTAGCTCGTCCAACCGGATTTCCTTCGGCGCCGGCGACCGCCTGGTGGTCGATGCCAGCGACCACGCAATCCGCCAGGGCTTGACAAGGGCTAAGGTCCTGCGCAGGGCTTTCGAGCGCGGAGCAGAGCTTCGCTCTTGCTCCGGGCTCCACGCCAAGGTCGTTGTGATGGGCCGGACGCTTGTCGTCGGCTCGATGAATTCCAGCGGGCGCTCCGACGGGAGTCTTGCCGAAGCTGCCCGGCGTGATGTGACGGCTCATCGAAGTGTCAACATTGGAAAAGTGGAGGCTGGTGTCTGGAAGCGCCTCTTCAAAGGGACGGTCGGCGTTCTTGTCGAACGTCGTTTCGACCGCCACGCGAGTACCCTCCGCTTGGTTCGGCTCCTTCTGCCCGCGTCTGGGCACCCGCCCTTGGTCGTCACCGACATTGCCGAAGGCCTGTTGTCTGGCGAGTAAAGTAACCAGTCACCGGCTGATTTACCCGAAACGGTCTGGCCCCCCGTTACTCCGCAAAGCGGTAACGAAAATATTGGGAATCAGCCGCTGACTGGATCGGTCGGTGAAGAGCTTGACCAGTCCCAGTGGAACCAGGCTGAAGAAAGGATAGTCGCTGCCCGCGGTGCGGCAGAACGAGCCACCAGACTCCTGCCGCAGCGAAATAGGTCCCCCCTGGAACCCAATCGTCGCGAGCAGCCAGTTCGGGGCGTCAAACAGCACGCGATCGGGACCCCGGATCGGCGTGCAAAAGGGACCTCTTTTGGCAGACGCCCGGAACCTAGGCCCAGCGGACGCGCTGCATGATCTTTTTAGTGTCGATCCTAGACTTGTTGGCAATGACGCGCTCGAGCATACCGATCAGAACTTCATCCGTCATCGGGTGCGGCTTCAGGCCCAGCTCGACCAGGCCTGAATGTTGGGCGTTGTAGTAGTGATCCTCCAGTTCCTTGCGCGGGTTGGCGATCGATTGCACGGCGACGTCGAGGCCGAGCGAATTGCCGGCGCGCGAGACGCGTTCCGCCAGCTGATTGACCGTGAACTGCTCGGTGAACTGGTTGAAGATCCGGAGTTCGCGCTCCTTGGCGGGCTTGGTCGCTGCAAGATAAACGCATTGCAGCGTATCGCGCAGATTGAGGTAGCCGCGCGTCTGCCCGCCCTTTCCATAGACGGTTAGCGGGATCCCCGCGACCGCCTGCACCAGGAAGCGGTTCACCACGGTTCCGAAAATATCGTCGTAGTGGAAGTTGGGCAGCAGCCGGTCATCGAGATCGGCCTGGTCGGTGGAAAGGCCGTAGACCGGTCCCTGCATCAGATCGGTCACGCGCAACCCGTAGGTCCGCACATAGAACCAGAGCAGATCAGTGTCGAGGACCTTGGTCGTGTGATAGAGACTCCCGGCCTGTCGCGGAAAGAGGAACTTCTCCTTGCGGCCCTTGTGCTCGATGTCGATCCAGCCCTCTTCGATGTCGATGTTCGGCGTTCCGTATTCACCCATCGTCCCGAGCTTCACCATGTGACAGTCGGGCTTGAACTGCAGGATGGCCCAGATCAGCGCGAAGGTGACTCGCAGGTTGTTGTCGAAGGTGAGCCGCGCTTCGTGGAAGCCGCGCATGGAGTAGGGGGCCGAAGGCTGCTCGGCATAGTGGATCACGGTATCCGGCAAGAACGACGAAAAGACCGCGTTGAGGAAGGTCGGGTCGGCACAGTCGCCGATTCGGACTTCGATCCGATGGCCGGCGATAGATTGGAAGAGTTCGGCGCGGTCGTCGAGGTTCGGCGCTTCAAGCAGAGCCTCCGAACGCGTGCTGCGCGCGATCGTGCGCCGCAAATAGTTGTCGATCACCATGACTTCATGGCCCGTCGCCGCGAAGTCCATCGCCGTCGGCCAGCCAAGGTAGCCGTCGCCCCCGCAAATTAAAACGCGCATTGACTAATTTCCCTCAATCCGGTCGGAGACCTCAACGGACGCGTCTTAGCAGGTGATGCGACGCGTGCAAACAGTCCGATTCCGTCTTTTTTTCCTTGCTACCCAAAGGGTAACCGGCCTAACAATGCCCCAAGAGCGCAGTCTCGCGCAAAGAGGGTAAATGGGGGTGGCGTGGCAGAAGGAGACTTCTACTCCGGAAAGCGTGTAGTCGTAACCGGGGCCGCCGGCACGGTGGGAAGTCGGCTGATCCGGCGCTTGCTGCAGCATCCGATCGCCGAATTGCGTGCCTTGGACAACCATGAGAACGGCCTGTTCCGCCTCAGCGAGGAGCTGAAGGAAGAGCGCCGGTTTCATCCGTTCATGTGCGACATCCGCAGCCCGGCCGAGATCAACAGCCTGCTGAAGGGCATGGACTACTGCTTCCACACCGCGGCCCTGAAACACGTCCCTTCGTCGGAGCGCGCGCCGTTCGAGACGGTCCAGACCAACATCATGGGCGTGCAGAACCTGATACAGTCGGCCCTGGCCAACGGGTTGCAGCGCGTGCTGCTGACCAGCTCGGACAAGGCGGTCAATCCGACGAACGTAATGGGGACCACCAAGCTGATGGGCGAGCGGCTGATCACGGCCGCGAATGCGACGCTGCATTTGACATCGAGCACGGTGCTGACTTCGACCCGGTTCGGCAATGTGCTCGGATCCGCCGGTTCGTTCGTGCCGTTGTTCTGCGGTCAGATTGCGCGCGGCGGGCCGGTGACGCTGACTGATCGCAGCATGACGCGCTTCGTCATGACCTTGGACGAATCTGTGCGCCTGGTGCTCAAGTCGATCGAGCTTGCCTGCGGCGGCGAGGTGTTCGTTACCAAGATGCCGGTTGTACGCATCAGCGACGTCGCCGAAGAACTCGTTGAGCTGGTGGCGCCGCTCTACGGCCGCAATCCGGCGAAGATCGAGATCCGGGAGATCGGGCCGCGGCCCGGTGAGAAGATGTTCGAGGAGCTGACCAGCGACGAGGAGTTGCGCCGCACCGTGGAGCTGGACGAGCTGTTTGCCGTGATTCCGGCATTCCGCAACATCTATGATCGAATCGAGTATGCCTATCCGCCGAATGGGACGAAGGGAGCAACCAGGACCTACAATTCCGCAAACGAGCCGGTGATGACCCGGCCGGCGATTCGCAAGCTCCTGCTCGAGCCGGATGTGCTGCCGCCCGAGGTCTCCGCTCTCGTCGCGGTCAAGAGCGAACGTGGAGTGGCGTGATCTGCCGCCAGCCGGAATGTCGCCAACCGGATTGGCGTCGGTCGTTGTAAAGAATGTCGAAATTCATTTCCGCTGAACGCCAGGTCCCGCTGGTCGGAATCACCCTCGGAACCCGGCCGGGAATCATCATGTTGGCGCCGGTCATTCATGAACTGCGCCGCCGTCAGTGCCCGCACTTCGTGATCCATACCGGACAGCACTATTCGCCCAACATGGACCTGCAGATGTTTGAGGATCTCGATCTGCCGGCGCCGGAATACCGCCTGCAAGGCGTGGCGGAGCGTAAGTCCCATGGCGCGCAGACCGCTGCGATGCTTGAAGGGATCGAAGCGGTATTGCTTGAGCGCCGGCCTTGCCTTTTTCTGGTCGGCGGCGACGCAAACACCAACCTCTCCGGCGCGCTGGCGGCGCGCAAGCTGCGGATCGCGGTCGGCCATATCGAGGCCGGCGAGCGGAGCTTCGACTGGCAGATGCCCGAAGAGCATAACCGGGTGATGATCGATCATGTCTCCGACCATCTCTTCGTCACCGGGAAGGGCGGGGTCGAGAACCTTCGGCGGGAGAGCGTTCGCGGGCAGATTCATGTCGTCGGCAATCCGATCGTCGATGCTTCGATCAATCACTTCACTCTTGCCAGGCGGAAATCCAGTGCCCTCGACCGGTTCGGCCTGACGGCGAAGCATTACGCCATCGTGACAATGCACCGCGAAGAGAATGTCGATGTGCCGGAACGGCTGAAGGGCGCGTTGCAGGGCGTTTCCCAGGCAGCGCAGAGCAGCGGACTGCCGGCGCTGATGCTGGCGCATCCGCGAACCTTGGTTCGCTTGAAGGAGTTCGGGCTCGAAGCCTGGTTGCGGCAGCTCCCGGGGCTCCGCGTGGAGCCTGCCGTCGGCTACCTGGATTTCCTCAATCTGCTGGCCAATGCTCGCATGGTCTTCACGGATTCCGGCGGCGTGCAGCAGGAGGCCTGCATCCACCAGGTCCCCTGTGTCACCTTGCGCGACAACACCGAATGGACGGAGACCCTCGAGATCGGCGCCAATCGGCTGGCCGGATGCAATCCGGAAGTGATCCGCGTCGCAGCGGCTGCGGCGTTGGAAACGGCGCCGGCGTGGGCCAATCCTTTCGGCGACGGCACGACCGCGCGACAGATCGCCGATGTGGTGGTCCGCGAGCTCGACCGGTTCCGGTCCGCTGCGTGAGCGCATGGCCCGATTTCTCGTCGTAGTCGGTGCGCGGCCGAATTTCATGAAGGCCGCGCCGGTGATCCGTGCGATGCGGCGCACGGGAACCAGCGTCAGCCTCGTGCATACCGGCCAGCATTATGACGCGGCGATGAGCGACAGCTTCTTTCGCGACCTCGATCTGCCGGCGCCCGATCATCATCTCGGCGTCGGCGCCCAATCGGCGACCCGGCAGATCGGGGAAATCATGATGCGGCTCGAGCCGGTGCTGTTGGGCGAGCGGCCGGCGGCGACCGTGGTGGTCGGCGACGTGAACTCGACGCTCGCCGCGGCTCTCGCTTCGGTCAAGTCCGGCGTTCCCGTCGCGCATGTCGAGGCGGGGTTGCGCAGCTTCGACCCAAGCATGCCCGAGGAGTTGAACCGGATCCTGACCGACCGGCTCGCGGAGCTCCTGTTCACGACCGAGCCCCAAGCCGGCGCGAACCTGCTCAAGGAAGGGGTTGATTCGGCGAAGATCCATCACGTCGGCAATGTGATGATCGACTCCTTGCGCGAGGGCCTGAAGACGGCGATCGCGGCATCGGAAACGCGCCGCGGCCGGCTCGACGACTACGCCCTGCTGACGCTGCACCGACCCGCAACCGTCGATGCGCCGGAGGTCTTATCGCGGGTGATGGCGGTGCTGGGCGAGGTTTCCCGTCGCATTCCGATCGTCTTCCCCTGCCACCCGCGCACCCGGAAGATGCTCGACTCCCACGGACTGACGGAACGGCTGAAGCAGACGGAAATCGAACTGCACGAGCCCGTCGGCTATCGCGGCATGCTCGGCTTGATGCGATCGGCGAAATGCGTCCTCACGGATTCCGGCGGTCTCCAAGAGGAGACGACTGCGCTCGGCATCCCGTGTCTTACGCTGCGCGACAATACCGAGCGGCCGATCACGGTCGAGCTCGGAACTAACCTGCTGGTCGGCACCGATCCGACCACCATCCGCGGCGCGGTGGAGCAGGTCCTGGCCGGCCGGTGGAAAGCGGGCAGGGTTCCTGAGAATTGGGATGGCCACACCGGGGAACGCATCGTCGATATCCTCGACCGATCATTCTAGATCGCGCGTCGATCGTGCCATGCGCATCCTGATCCCCGATACCTGGCATTTCCATCGCCGCAACTTCGCTCCGCTCTATGATCACCTGGCCGCGGCGCAAGTCCCCTTCGACGTCGAGCGCACGCGCCGCGCGTGGTGGAAAAGCCATGGCGACTATGGGCGTTTCGCACGCCGATTGCGCCACCACGTGGAACGGCTCAATCCTCTTTCTCCGTCCGAGCTGGTCGCTTCGCAACACAACGACATCTCGCTGATGGCGGTTGTCCGATCGGAGTTCCTGTGTCGCGCCTTGCCCCGATGGATTGCCGGCGCTGGGCCGCGCGATGATCTTGCGCTGGCCGAACGGGCCCTCGGCAACGAGACCGACCGCAGCGAACTTCTGCTGTGCTTCGCCGCGGCGATCGATTGGATCGATTTCTGGCGCAGCAAGCTGGATCGGACCCCGGCCTTCACCCATGTCCTGGTCTTCTCCGGCAGCTATATCTATACACGAGCCCTGCAGGAGGTCGCCCAGCGGCGCGGCTTGCGCATCTTCACGCTCGAGAGCTTCTTCACCGGCAACGATTTCTATTTCGAAGAGCGTGCGACGGCGATCAGCAACCGTTCGCAGCTTTCGGTTCCGGATTACTACCGGCGCCTCGTCTTGCCCGATGAGCGGGACCAGCTCGATCGCTGGCGCGCCGAGGCCCAGACCCGCTTTCGGGCGAAGCGCAACAAGAACGTCCGCGCAAGCCCAAGCGCAGTCGTGGCGCCGCCTTTCAGGGCGGCGGATCGCGGGGCGATTCTGGTTCTCGGCCAGGTGTTGAATGATTTCTCGGTCATCGAGACTCCGTTGCCGGAGATGTCGACGATCGCGGTCTATCGCCGCCTGATCGGCGCGCTCCTCGAGAAGACGGATCGGAACGTCATCTTCAAGGCCCATCCCTGGGAGCGCCGGCGGCCCAATCTCCGGTCACCCGTCACCCTGAAGCAGATGACGGTCTGGCGGGAAGCCCTTCCCGATAGGCAGCGCGAGCGTTTTCGCGTCCTGGAAGCAGAACCGCTCTCCGGGCTCTTCCCCTATGTCGATCATGCGATCGGGTTGAGTTCGCAGGGCTTGATTGAGGCGGCGCAGGCGGGCCTGAAGCCGATCCAGCTCGGCGACGCATTCTTCGGCGGCCACGGCTTCACCCACGACCGAACGCTCGACGATGCGCTGATCGACGACATCGCCGCTGGCCGGCTCGCGTCGCGCCTGAGCCTCGCGGAGTATCGGGCGCTGGAGGACTTCCTGGTCCGTTCGTTGGTGCTGCACCTGGTCTCCGATCGTCCGGAAGGTCCGGAGAAGATCGCGATCCGGCTCCGCGAACCCGGCCACACGCCAAATCTGGAGGAAGCCAGGTTTACGGAAGGCGAAGCCCGCCGAGCCTGGACCGCCTTGGTTGCGGAAATGATCGCCAATCCCTTCGGATTCCACCGCATTGTCCGTCCGAGCCGCTGGTTCCGGCGGTCATAGCGGCTCTGCGCTTGCTTTCTGCCCTGGCAAGCTCAATGATCGGCCGGTCAGGGGCAACTGAAAGCGACCATGGATATCAGCTTTCGCATCGGTGAGGCCGCGGACGCCGAGCTTATCGTCGATATGGTTCTGCAGGCCGGCGATGGTCTTTTCGAATCCTTGCTGGACGGTGTGGTGCCCGGCGTTCGGGCCAAGCAGCTGTTACGCATGGCCGTCAAAGGCGAGGGCTCGCCGCTCAATTTCGGCAACGCAATCGTTGCGGAGGGCAATGGCGCCGTGGTTGGAATGGCGTTGTCCTATCCGGCTTCCGAGTTCGGGCTTCATCCGGTCCTGCAAAGCCTGCTGCCGCGCGCGCGAATCGAACAGTTCGAGGCGCTGTTCCAGACGCCGCTCCCCGACTCCTGGTATCTGAACAGCCTTGCGGTGGCGGATGCCTTCCGCGGCAAGGGCCTGGCAAAGCTCCTCCTGGGGTGCTGCGGGGATCTTGCGCTCAGCGCCGGGCAGTCCCGCCTCAGCCTTCATGTCTGGGCCGACAACCAGGTGGCGTTAGAGCTCTATCGAAAGCTCGGTTTCGACGAAACCCAGCGCATTCCCGTGCGTCTTGGCGGCAATAGCCGACCGGACAGCGAAATGGTGCTGATGACGGCGCCTCTGCCGCTCGCTTGAATCGGAAGATTTGGTGGGAAATATCCGATCGGATTGGGAAATTTCCCATTCCGCCATAGTAACCAAAGGGCGAGCCGGGTAGACTGCTGACAAGGGCCGAGTGTAGACAGCTCGGTGAGGCCTAGGACTGTTTGCTCATGATTACCATTGCGGCCGCGCTGGCATTAACCATCCTGCTCATCCTCTCGATGGAGAATCTGGCGCTTCCGCGTTTGCGCCGCCGCTCGATATTTCGCCGGATGAGCCTGCTTTCCGCGATGCCCGCGGTGGTGTTCTTCACCACCCTCACGATGATCAGTTATCGCCCTTGCTTCTCCGCCGTGGCGACCCTGATCGTGTTCGCCGGCATTATCGTTGCCAACAACGCCAAATTCGCGATTCTCGGAGAGCCGCTGGTCTTCTCGGATTTCCGGTTGCTGCGGGAGGCGATCAACCATCCCGCGCTCTATGTCCGCTATATCGGCCTCTGGAAGATCGTGGCCGTCTGCCTTGCCGCAACGCTCGCCATCGCCAGCGCCGTGGTCCTCGAGCCGCCGCTGGCGGAGCGAGAGCATATAGATGACTTCATCCCGACCATCGTCTACCTGGCCACGGTGCTCGGGATGATCTATGCGATCGTCCGCGGTCCGTTGCGGGGAACTTTCGTTACTCTGCTGCGCACGTTCGGGCCGACGGCAAATGTGACGGAGGACGTCGACAAGCTCAGCCTCGTCGTTTGCCTGATCTTCTATTTCTTCCTCGCCGGCGAGTCCGATCGACCACAGCCGGGGCTGCCCCGCATGGCGCAGGGGAAGGCGGCCGGCAAAACGCGGATTGCGAACCCTGCCCCGGCCGCCGCCAAGCGGTTTCTCGCCCAACGCGGGCCCGACATCGTCGCCGTCCAGTCCGAGTCGTTCTTCGATGCGCGCAAGCTGCATCGGGTAGTACCGCGCGATCTGCTGTCGCATTATGATCGGCGCGCCAGGGAGGCTTGCTATAGCGGCCGCCTTTCGGTCCCGGCCCGCGGTGCCTATACGATGCGGACCGAGTTCGCATTCCTGTCCGGTCTGCCCAATGCGGCGCTCGGCTATAACCGGTTCAATCCCTATCTGCAGCTGTGTAAGCAGCCGGTCTGGACGATTGCGCACCTGTTGCGCAGCCAGGGCTACCGAACGGTTTGCATTCATCCGTTCCATGCCAGCTTCTTCGACCGCCATGAGGTCATGCCGAATCTCGGCTTCGACACCTTCCTCGACATCGAGAGCTTCGGCGACGCGCCGAGCTTCGGCCCCTATATTTCCGATATGGCGGTCGCGGAGCGGATCTGCCGCGTTCTGGGCGAGGCTTCCGATCGGCCGACCTTCATTTTCGCCATCACGATGGAGAATCACGGTCGCTGGGAACCCGGCCGTCTGGATAACCAAGCGCCGGATCCCGACATCGAGAAAGAACCCCTGGGCTGCCCCTCGCTCGGGCTCTATCTGCGCCACCTTCGGAACACCGACCAGCTTGTGGCGCGAGTGACGACCAAGCTGGCGTCGCGGCGCTCGGACGGCGTGTTCTGCCTCTACGGCGATCATCTGCCGTCGCTGCCGAACGCTTTCCGCACCGCGCACTTCGAAGACCCGCGCACCGATTATCTGGTCTGGCGCAAAGGTGGGGCGACGCCGCGTCTCCTCGACACCTCGGCCGATGTCCTGGGGCAGCTGATGCTCCATGCTGCGTTCAGTCCGCAGGCCCTCGAATCGCCGCAAAGAGCGGCCGTGAGCGCCGAGTAGCGGCTTCGGCGCTCAATGTCGCCACGCTCCTTTCTTTTCCTCCAGGGCCATGCCACGCCGTTCTATCTGCGGCTTGGCCAGGCGCTGGACCGGGCCGGTCACGATGTTGGCCGCATCAACATCTGCGGCGGCGACCGCCTGTTCTGGGGCGATTGGCATGCCGAGGATTTCCGCGGCCCGGTGCCGGACCTCGACGCCGCTGTCTCCGATGCCGCCCGACGCCACGGTGCGAGCGATCTGGTCGTCTACAACGACATCCGCCCCTGCAATGCGATTGCGATCGCAGCGGCAAAGCGGCTGGGTTTGCGCGTGCATGTCTTCGAGGAGGGCTATCTTCGGCCGGACTGGATCACGCTCGAGCGGGATGGCGTCAACGGCAATTCACGCCTGCCCGCCGATCCCGACTGGTACCGCGAGACGGCGCGCGCACTGCCCCCCGCATCGGTCGCGGCGCCGGTCGGCTCAGGTCTGCGAGAGCGCATCTTCTATGATTTCCGCTGGCAGGCTGCCAACTACCGGCACTGGCTTCGCTATCCGCGCTATCGGACGCATCGGCCCTATCCGATCTGGGCGGAATACGCCACCTGGATGACGCGGCTCTCCGTCCTGCATTTCCGGCGCGCCAGGGCCAAGGCGTTGATCGCGGACCTGGTCGAACGCAACCGGCGGTTCTTCCTGTTTCCGCTCCAGCTCGACACGGATTCTCAGATCCGGCAACACTCGTCGTACGGCCGCCTTTCGGCCGCAATCGACGCGGTGATCGAGAACTTCGCGCGTTCGGCACCCGGCTCGGCCTGGTTGATCGTGAAGAATCACCCGCTGGACAATGCATGGATCAACTATCGCCGCCTGGTCGAGCGTCGTGCGCGTACGCTCGGGGTCTCAGAGCGGGTTCGGTTCATCGACGGCGGGGACCTGAACCTCTTGTTGGACCGCTGCGCCGGCGTCGTCACGGTCAACAGCACGACCGGACTGACGGCCTTGCAGCGCGGGCGGCCGGTCATCGCTTTGGGGAAGGCCGTCTTCAGGATTCCAGGCCTGACTTCGGATGCCGGCCTGGATGCCTTCTGGAACGACCCGCGGCGACCCGATCCCGGCCTGCTTTCGGCATTCCAACGCGTTCTGTTGGAGACCTGCCTGGTGAACGGAAACTTCTACACCGAAGCCGGGATGCCCCTTGCGATCGAGAACAGCGTCGTACGATTGACCGCGGAAACCGATCTGCTCTCGGAAGCGGCGCCGCGCGCCTCCGCAGTCGCATAGACTAAGCCGCCGAGAGGCGGCGCGACTCCTCTGCCGTTACCGAGACGGCCTCGCGGATCTGATCGGCACTGTGCATGCTGGAAATGAAGAATCGCAACCGCGCCGCACGCTCTTCGACCGCGGGATAGATGATCGGATTGGCGTTGATGCCGCGCTTGAACAAGGCGTTGGCCAGCCGTGCCGCGGTGACCGATTTCCCGGTGATGACCGGAACGATGTTCAAGCCTTGCGACAGCCCGACGTCCAGCCCATGTTGGGTCGCGAGCTCGAGGAACAGCTTTCCGTTAGCGCGCAGGGCTTCGATGCGCCCCGGCTCGGCCAGCATGCAGTCCAGTGCCGCGCGCGACGCCGCCGCCAGGGCAGGGGCCATACCCACGCTGTAGACGAAACCTGGCGCGGTGAACTTCAGCAGCTCGACCATGGCCTTGCCGCCGGCAATGTAGCCGCCGCATCCCGACAGTGTCTTTGAGAGTGTCCCCATCCAGAGGTCGACATCCGCGCCGGCGATGCCGAAATGCTCGCCGATGCCGCGGCCGCGCGCTCCGAGCACGCCGATCGAATGCGCTTCATCGACCAGCAGCAAGGCGCGGTAACGGCGCTTGATCTCCACGAGCTGGTCCAGCGGGCAAATGTCGCCGTCCATGCTGTAGACGCCCTCGGCGACGATGAGGACCTTTTCGTGGTGGGTGCGGCGCGCGTCCAGGATCTGGCGCAGGGCCGCCATGTCGTTGTGCGGATAGGGGATGCGGGTTGCGCCCGAAAGCAGCGCCCCTTGAACGGCGGAGTTGTGAATCAGGCGGTCGTGAAGGATCAGATCCCGCGAGCCCATCAGGCTGCCGATCGTCGTCACGTTGGTCGAGACACCGGAGACGAAGGCCACGGCGTCTTCCGCGCCATGCAATGCCGCGAGGGCCTGTTCCAGCTCCCGATGGATCGGCCGTTCGCCGGAGACCACGCGGCTCGCGGCAGCCGAAACGCCGTAGCGGTCCAGCGCCGATTTCGCCGCGGCGATCACGCGCGGATCGTCGTTCAGGCCGAGGTAGTTGTAGTTGGAGAAGTTGAGGATCTCCCGTCCATCGACGGTGGTCGTGGCGCCGACCCTGCCTTCATGCAAGGTGAAGAAGGGATTGTCCACGCCCATATGGCTGGCGGCCGCGCGATGCACCAGCAACTGCTGATAGGCCGGAAATTTCTCCACCTGCCAGGTCGAATCATCCGGCTCTCGATCGGCCTGCGCCGCCCCGTTCGGCGATGCCAGGTTCTGCGCCGCGAGAGATTCGCCGCCGCGCCGCTTGAAGGCCTGCTTCAGCAGCTCCTGCTTCTCTTGCGTGGACAGCAATCCGAAGTTGCGCGGCGATTCGGGCATGATCCCCACAAGTGCGTTGATGCACCTGGATTATCCGCAGCGGGCACCAAACTCAAGCTTAATTGTCCGGCTCAGCCCGCGGCACCACGTCCGACGCCATCGCTCCGACGGCCGGAATCCCCGCCCGGCTTCGGCCCTTCGGCATCGCTCATTCGGCTCGCGATCGCCTGGATGTCGGCCGCCGATTCCTCGGAATGGCGGCTGAGCACCTCGGCGACGGAATCTTCGACCCGCGCGGTGGTCGTGCCTAGCAGTCGGTCGCGGATCCGCTCGGCCAGCCGCGTGATGGTGAGGCCCTCGGCCAGCGCCATGGCCGGAAGATCGATCGCGAACCGCTCCTCGATGCTGAGGCGCAGCTCCATCGCCATCAGTGAATCCATACCGAGGTCGAAGACCGACTTGTCCGGATCGAGACGATCGGCCGGTATGCGCAGCACCAGCCCCACCTGCTCGGACACCAGTTCCACCAAGGTCGTGCGAACCGCGTCGGGTGAAAGATCGCGCAGCAAGCCAACGAGATCGACGGATTCCGGACCGGCCTCGCTTTGACCCGCGATACCGCCGTAGCGCGGCGCCGCCAAAGACGGCAAGGCGGCCTTCAAGCGGCGCCAATCGAGCGCCGCGACCGTGACCACCGGCGGGTGATCCTGAAGCAACAGCTTCTCGAGCTCCGCAAGCGCCGTCTCCGCCGTCAGCGCCTCCAGGCCAATCTTGCCCGAGAGATGCTCCAGGACCTCCTGGTTGCGGGTGAGATAGCCGGCATCGGAGATCGCGCTCTAGCCGACGGCCAGGGCCGGTAGCCCCTGACTCCGGCGATGACGAGCGAGGGCCTCCAGATAGCAATTGGCGGCGACGTAATTGGCCTGGCCCGGATTGCCGAGCAGGGTCGTCACCGAAGAGAACAGGACGAAGAAATCGAGCTTCAGGCCGGACGTCGCGCGGTGCAGGGCGTCGGAGCCTTGCACCTTCGGCGCCAGCACGCGCTCGAACTTCGACCAGGTGAGGTTGCCGACCGCCGCGTCCTCGAACACGGCCGCGGCATGGAAGACGCCCTTCAGCGGACGATCGGCCGGGATATCGCCTATGATCGCCGTCATTGCCGCGGCGTCGGTGACGTCGCAGGCCATCGCCGTCGCAGCGACGCCGGCAGCGGCGAAATCCGCCAGCGCGGATCTGGCCGATTCATCGGCCGCACCCTTGCGCCCGAGCAGAATGAGATGGCGCGCGCCCTTGGCGGCGAGCCAGCGCGCGGTGGCGAGGCCGAAGCCGCCGAGGCCCCCGGTGACCAGATACGTCGCGCGAGAGTCGAGCGCGAGGCAGGTCGGCCGCTGGGAGGCGGAAACGGGCGTCGCCGCCGCGCGCTCGTCCATGGACACGATGATCTTGCCGATATGCCGCGCCTGCTGCATATGGCGGAAGGCTTCGACGATCCGGCCGCTCGCGAAGACGCGGTAGGGCAGGGGCGTGAATACGCCGCTGGCGAAGAGCTGCATCACTTCGCCGAACATGCGGCTGGAAAGATCGTGGCGCACCGCGATCAGCTGGTCGGCGTCGATGCCGAAATACGAGATGTTGTTGCGGAACGGCTTGAGGCCCAACGGCGTGTTGGCAAAGAAGTCGCGCTTGCCGAGCTCCAGGAAGCGACCGAACGGCCGCAGCACGCCGAGGCTGCGGTGGATCGCCTCGCCGGCCAGCGAGTTGAGCACGACATCGACGCCTTCGCCGCGGGTCACAGCGAGCACCTGCTCGGCGAAGCCCAGGCTCCGGGAATCGAGCACATGGTCTTCGGGGATTCCCAGCAGGCGAACGACCTCGCGCTTTTCCGTCGAGCCCGCCGTCGCGAACACTTCCGCCCCGACGTGACGCGCATACTGGATGGCCGCCAAGCCGACGCCCCCGGCGGCGCCGTGGATCAGGATGCGCTCGCCGCGGCGCAGGTTCGCCAGGTGATGCAGTGCGTAGTAGACCGTGAAGAATACCGTCGGAACCGTCGCCGCGGCCTCGAAGCTGAGCGCGGCCGGTTTTGCGGCGACCATCATGCTCCGGACCGTGACATGGGTCGCGAAGCAGGCCGGGCCGAAACACAGCACGGCATCGCCCGGAGCGAAGTCGGCGACGCCGGGTCCGACGCGAACCACCACGCCCGAGGCTTCCATGCCGATCGTGGCGCCGGCGAATCCATTCTCGACGGCCTCGTCGGGGAGAATACCCTGCGCCAGCATGACGTCGCGGAAGTTCAACCCGGTCGCCCGGACTTCGATTTCAATCTCGCCGGCTTCCGGGGCGCGCCGCGTCATGGCTTGCCAGTGCATCTTGTCCAGGGAGCCGGAGCCGAAGGCGAGAACCCGGCCGTCGCCGATGGCGTGTTCCGCCTCGCTCTCCAACTCGGAGAGACGGAAACCGAGCCGGCGGTCGTGATCGATGACGATCTCGTCTTCCCGATCCGGCCGGCAGAGTTCCGTGGCCAATGCATCCGCAATCGAGCCCAGGCGCGCATCCGGCACTTCGATCGAGCGGATGCGCCATTTCGGACGCTCGTTCCGCAAGACACGCGCCAAGCCCCAGAGCGGCGCATCCGCCGTAAGCTCGGTCGCGCTGTCCAGCGCCGTCCGCGATGTCAGCAGCACGAGATCGAAAGCAGCGGAATCGGGCACGCCTTGGGCGATGGCAATCGGACTCCAGCATCGCAGCTTCGGCGCGACGCCATCGGCGGCGGGCCGGCCGAAACCGAGCAGATGCACGACGGTGGGGATTGTGCCCTCTGTCTCTGTCAGCACACCGAAGAAGTCCTTCCAGGCCGCTGGATCGCCAGCGTCCAGGAAGATCCGGCCCTCGGCCGCCTCGGCATTGTCCTCCAGCGGATGGATCCGGAGCACACGCTCGCCCCGCGCCTCGAGCGCCCGGGTGATCACGTCCGCGGCGGCGGCCTCCGGGCCTCGCGATCCCGCGAGGATGAGCCACGACCTGGATTCCGTGGCCGCGCCCGACTCCGCCGGCGCCGGCAGGCTGCAGATTGCGCTCAAGACAACACCGTGGTCGGCGAGAGGGGTGACGGCGGAATGGATCCAATCCGGTGCGCCCGCAGATGGGCGGTCGGCGATGTCCAGTGCGACCGGAAAACGCTTTCCGGCCGATTGATGCATGGCGGCCATCAGGCGCAGCCAAGGAGACGGCGCCAGGCTGGCGACGACGAGTCCCGTGCCGTTTCGTCCAAGCTTCGACCATTGGCCGAGCGCCGCATCCATGCTGGGCCAAGCGCCCGCCGCGTTGACGGATACGATGAGATCGAACGCTTCGCCGACAGCCGGTGCCGACAGGTCGGGGTCGAGGCGGATGGTGCGGATTGCCGGGTTGCCCGAGAATTCCCCTTCGACATGCGCGAGCCAGGCATCGTCCTCCGCGGCAATGACATAGTCGGTCGCACCCGCCGGCAGAAGCGCGAGCAGGCGCCGCGTCAGGCGCACCGACAATCCGCCGATTTCAAGCACGCGCAGCCGTCGCGTGCGCGGCCAATCCTGCACGGTCCGGCCGACGATATCGGCGACGGCGTCGTGAATTGCTGCAACGCTCGGCGAGGCATCCAGGAAGTGCTCGAGCGTGGCCGGGCTCGGCAGACAACGCTCGGCATCCTCGCCCGCCAGCACCTTCGGCAATGCCATGCCCGCGCGGCCGAGCATCGTCAGCTCCGCCAGCAGGTCCGGGCGCGCGCCTAGAGTGCTGCGCCAGCAGCCGACGGCATCGGCTGGTCTCGACTCCCGCGCCAGCGCCGCCACCAGGTCACGCAATGGGCCGCGATCTTCGGAAGGAGAAGTTTGCTCCACCGCGGCACACCAGGCGCGGGCCACATCGTCGAGCGTCTCGTCGGCTTCGCCCGCGCGTGCGGAGATCTGCGCCGGAGCGAGGGCGGGGGAGTCGCCCCAGGCGGGGACGAGCGGGATCGGCGCGAAGGCATAACGCAGCGGTGCGCGCGATCGCCGTTCGAGATCCAGGCGTTGGAAGCGTGCGTCATGCATCGCGAGGACCGCCTGTCCCGTGCGGTCGCGCAAGGTGTAGTGGGCGACGATCGATCGCAGCGAGCGCCGTTGCAGCGTGATGTCGCAGGTCGCAATCGCGTCGAGACTACCAAGCACGACGATCCGGCCGAACTGCGCGGGCAGGTACAGTGTCCCCGATCCGGCGCTCGCATCGCGATGCCGCAGCAGGTCGAAAAGGCCCTGCAGGCAGCCATCCAGCATGGCGGGATGGAGGATGAAGTCGGCCTCTGTGTGCTCCGGATTAGTCAGGACGACGGTCGCATTGTCGCCCGATATGGAGACCTCGGCCACGGTCTGGAAATGCGGTCCATAGTCGAGGCCAAGGCGCATCGCCAGGGCGTAGTGTTCGGCGGCATCCACCCGCGTGTCGCCGGCGCCCTTCGCGAACGCAACCGCATCCGCCGGCCCGGTTTCCGAGGGAAGGTTGATTCGCCCGGTGACATGCACGGTCCAGGATTCGTCGCTGGCATAGCGGCGGCTCGCGATCTGAAACGTGTGCTGGTCGGGATTCCAGGTGAACCGCAGGATCTTCGGCGCGTCGAGAACCAGGGCACGCCGGATCTCGAACTGCTCGAGGGAATGGCGATCGGTCGCGAACAGCAGCCGCGACGCCTCGAATGCCATCTCGATGAAGCCGGCGGCGGGGAATACCGGCGTGCCGCCGACCCGATGGTCGCCGAGGAACGGCATGACCTCGGTATCGATCAGCCGCTCCCAGACCGGCACGGTCGGCTCCACCCGCCGGCCGAGCAGGGCCGCTTCGGATCGGGTATAGATCGGACCGCGCGCCTCGGGAGTCACCGGATACCAGTGACTGTCGCGTTGCCATGGATAGGTCGGAAGCTCGGCGTGTCTACCGCGCACCGGAAACAGCGCCGACCAATCGAGCGCCGCACCCGCGCAATAGGCGCGATCAACAGCCAGGGAGAGGCGGACGGCGCCGGATTCCGCCCGGTCAAGCACCGCCAGCGGCATGCCCTCGGTATCCGCCGCGCGCAGCGCCTGGCGGACATAGCCTTGCAGGATCGGATGCGGGCCGATCTCGACGAAGAGGTTGTAACCGTCCGCGATCATGGCGTGGACGGCCTGATGGAAGCGGACGGGCTGTCGGGCGTTCTCCCACCAATACCCGGCTTTGAGGCGCGTGCCGTCAAGCGGGGCGCCGGTCACCGTCGAGTAGAACGGCAGATCCGAAGACTTCGCACGGAGGTCGCCGAGCAAGGAGGCCAGATCCGCCTCGAACGGATCGAGGTATCGGCTGTGGAACGGGTAGTCGAGGTCGAGCTTGCGAAACTCGATGCCTTCGCGCTGCAGTCGCTGGGTCAGCCAATGGACCGCGGCATGGTCGCCGGCAATCGTGACCGCATTCGGTCCGTTGATGGCGGCGACTTCGAGCTCGCCGCTGAACGGCGCGATTTCCGCGGCCGCGCGTTCCGCGGAAATCTGGACGGCGATCATGCTGCCGAGGCCACGCGTCTTCGCCTGCACCTCGCTGCGGCTCAGGATGACGCGGACCGATTGCCGGAGGTCGAGCGCGCCCGCGCAACAGGCGGCCGCCACTTCGCCGACGCTGTGCCCGGCAACGGCCGCGGGGACGAGGCCGCGTGCCCGCAGGCTCTCGGTGATCCCGACCTGGATCGCGAACAGCATCGGTTGGGCAAAGCGCGTGTCGGCGATACGGCTGGCTTGCTGAGGCGCCTTCAGCTCCTCGACGATCGACCAGCCGGCGGCCGCCCGGACCAGTGCATCGATCTCCTCGACCGCGCGGCGAAAGACCTCGTCCTCCGCCATCAACCGCAGTCCCATTCCCAGCCATTGCGCGCCGTTGCCGGAATAGACGAAGCCGATTTTGGCCGGCGCTCCGAGCGCCTGGCCGGAGGTCGCCCCGGTCGGAACCCGGCCGTTCGCCCAGGCCCGCAGAGCCTGGGCGGCGGTTTGGTCCGGGCCGGGACGGAGCACGAGCCGATGCGCGTGCCGGCTCCGCCGCAGGGCCAAGGTGAAGGCGAAATCGTAGGGCGCCGCGCTCTGCCGCTCCGCGGCGGCTACGAGCTGTGCGCAAGACGCGACCAGCGCCTCGTTGGATTTCGCCGAGATGAAGAGGGGCGGTTGAGCCTCGGGTGAGTCCTTGGCCCCTGGGCCACGATATTCCTCGAGGATGACATGGGCGTTGGCGCCGCCGAAGCCGAAGGAATTGACGCCGACCAGGGCCGGACGCTCGCCGCGCTCGTAGGCCTCCGAAGCGCGGACCACCGAGAGATTCAGTTCCTCGAACGGGATGTTCGGATTGAGTTCAGTCACATGCAGCGTCGGCGGAATGATGCCGCGGCGCAAGACCTCGATTCCCTTGATCAGCCCCGCCATTCCGGACGCCGGCTCGAGATGGCCGATATTCGATTTCGCCGATCCGACGAGAAGTGGTGTCAGGTGCGGTCGTGCCTGGCCCAGTGCCCGGCCGATCGCGCGGGCCTCGATCGGATCGCCGACGGCGGTGCCGGTGCCATGCGCCTCGAAATAGGCGAGATCGCGCGGATCGGCATCGAACTCGCGGTAGACCCGCCGCAGCAGTTCCTCCTGCCGTTCGGCCGAGGGCTGGGCGATGCCGTGGGTGCGTCCGTCCGCGTTGATGCCGACGCCCTTGATCACCGCGAGGATCGAATCGCCGTCGCGCTCGGCGGCCTCGAGCGGCTTCAGCACCACGACCCCGCCGCCCTCCGCGCGGACATAGCCGTCGGCGGATTTGTCGAAGGTCTTGGATCGTCCGGTCGGCGACAGCATCGACGCCTGGGAGAAGCCGACGAAGAGCAGCGGGCTCAACAGCATGTTCACCGCGCCGACGATCGCCATATCGGCCCGGCCATCGCGGACCGCGTGAAAGGCTTCGTGGAGAGCCACCAGCGCCGAGGAGCAGGCGGTATCGATCGCCATGCTGGGGCCGCGCAGATCGAACAGGTAGGAGATCCGGTTGGCGATGATCGACAGGGTCGATCCCAGCATGAAATATGCGTTCGCACCGGTGGGATCGCCCTGGCGAATATCGGCGTAATCCGTGGTTGAACTTCCCACGTAGACGGCGCAATTGGATCCGGCGAGTCGCTCGGGAATCTGGCCGCCCCTTTCCAGCGCCTCCCAGGTCAGTTCCAGGAGCAGCCGTTGCTGCGGATCCATCTGCTCAACTTCGCGGGGCGACAGGCCGAAGAATCCGGCGTCGAAGCGGGAGACATCGCCGAGCGTGCCGGCCTGCATCGTGTAAGATTTGCCGGGAATCCGACCCGGGTGACTGAACTGCTTGTGATCCCAGCGAGATTCTGGAACCTCGGTTACGGCATCCGTGCCTTCGAGCAGCAGGCGCCAAAAATCCTCGGGGGACTGCACACCGCCCGGGAGCCGGCAGGCATGGCCGACAACAGCGATTGAGCGACGAATTGCGGCCAATTCTAGTTACTTCTATTGCGTGTCTAATCCAACTTCCGACCAACCTCACACGATGAACAGCGGGCGTCAAGCAAAGGTGTCACGCCGGGACGCTGTACATTTCAAGCCACCGCCGCATGACGTCATCCCAGCCTGGAATGGCCGGTGCAGCGTGGAACGCCCCGTCGGCGAGGCGGCCATAACGCGAATCCGCGTCCGACTCGTCGAGTAAAGCCATGATTCTGGCTCCGTCCAGAGTCGCATCGCCGGTGAGGATCAGGCCATTCCGACCGTCCTGCACGAAGTCAGGCACCATTCCGACAGGAGTCGCAAGCACCGGCACGCCACTGCCAAGTGCCTCGGGCAGGCTGGCCGGCCCGCCTTCATAGCGACTGAGAATCAACAGCGCGTCGATGGAGCCGACCAGTGCGTCAATCAGTCGATACGGCGGACGCTCGTAGCACTCAGCAGCAAAGCCCTTAGCGCGGGCGAGCTCGGCATCGCGCCAGCGCTCTTCGCCGACCAGCAGGAACGAGACGCGATCCGCATCGAGGTGGTCGAGCAAGGCTTCGAACAGGGCCTCGCCCTTGACGCCCCGGGCGTAGCGCCGGGAAAACAAGCCAAGGCGCAGACGGCCAGCTGCCAGCCTCCGTGGCGCATCGGGCAGAGGCAAGAACCGCCGGTCGACTCCGTGCGGAATGACCCGCACCTGCTGGATGCCGTGCTCGGCGAGGAATGCCTGCTGCATCGTGTTGAGGCAGTGCACCACCTTCGCCTCGCGATAGCGCGGCAGGAAGCTGCGGAGGTCCAGCCAGGGCTCGACTTCCCGGAGGTCGTGGTGAACGGTCACGACCGAGTCTGCGCGCAACCGCCGCTCTAAATTGGGCCGATGGTAGTGAAACACGTCCGCGCCGCGCCGCGGGCGGATCGACTTCGTCACGACGGCATGCGGCGGCGCCGCAGCCACCAGCCGTGCGATGAGATCGTCGAAGATCGCGCTGCGCAGCAGCCCGGTTGAAAGAACCTGATTGATTTGGTAGGGAGCGGGCAAATCCGTTCGTCTCGGCGGCTGTCTTTCGGCTAGGCTAGCTGGATAACGGGGCGAAGTCATCCAGCGGGGGGGCGATGGTGTCACGCGTCGGCTCGTGGTTGCAGTCCTTGCCGCCGACCGTTCTCGATCTCGCCGCCGTCGTGCCGGGGACTCGTTCGACGATCGCCCATCTTCACGAGCATGCGGGGCGCTTGCGGCAGGCGGCGCATCTGCTTCAGGGCGATCGTTCGCCCTATGCCGAGCGCATGCGCGGCCTGGCGGTCGCGCTCGATCGAGGCGGTCTCACCGGCCTGGACGCGGCGGATGCAGCGCCGAAGCGCCTCTTCAACGGACGCGCGGTGATGGCGCTCCACGGCGCGCCGCCCTGGCTGAACAACGGCTATACCGTCCGGACGCTCTGTCTGCTGCAGGAATTGGCGCGGCAAGGAATGCAGTGCCTTGCTGTGACGCGGCCGAACTTCCCGCGCGACCAGGTGGCGTTCCGCAATGTTACGGATGCGTCGTTCGACGCGGTCGAGGGCCAGCGCTATGAGCGGCTCACCGCTCCGGTACAGCTCTGGGAAGGCCCGCTCGATGCCTACATCCGCGCCTATGCCGACCGTCTCGCGACGATGGCCAGGACGCACGAAGCGACCGTCATTCATGCGGCGTCCAACTATGTCTGCGGCCTGGCGGCGGTGCTCGCCGCCGAGCGCGTCGGCGCCCGGTCCGTCTACGAGATCCGTGGCCTCTGGCATTGGAGCACCGTCAATCGCCGGCCCGGCTGGGAGCGCAGCGAAAGCTTCGCCTTGCACGAGGTGCTGGAGCGGCAGGCAGCGCTCCGTGCCGACCGGGTCATCGTGCTCGCCGAAGCGCTGGCGGAGCATGCGCGCGACTGGGGCGTTCCGGCCGAGCGCATCCGCCGCATTGGCAACGGCGTTGCGCTCGACCGGTTCTCGCCGCAACTGCGCGATGATGCGCTGCGTGCACGCTGGGGTGCCGGGCCGGGCAGTTTCGTGCTGGGCTTCGTCGGAACCTTCGCGCCCTATGAGGGGCTCGACGTGCTGCTTCAAGCCGCGGCTCTGCTCAGGCAGCGCGGCATCGATGTCCGGCCGGTGCTGATCGGCGGCGGCGAGACCGCGGCCGGTCTGCGCGCCTCGGCGCGGCGCCTCGATCTGCCCGTGCATATCGGTGACCGGGTGCCGCATGCGGAGGTCCCGCGCGTGCTCGCGTCCATGGATTGCTGTCCGTTCCCGCGCCAGGCCGCCGGCGCCACGCTGCTGGTGCCGCCGCTGAAGCTTGGGGAGGCGATGGCGACCGGCGTCCCGGTGGTGGTGGCCGATATTGCGCCGCTGACGGAGATGGTGCGCGACGGCGTAAACGGGCGCATCGTCGCACCGGGCCCGTCGGCCCTGGCGGACGGGCTCGCGACGGTCTGGCGGGATCGCGATGGCTCCCGCCGGATGGCGGCGGCGGCACGCGGCTGGATGGCGGAACACCGCTCCTGGCCGGCCCTGACGGAACGCCTGATCCAGACCTGGTCGGACTGAACCGCTATCGCGGCGCTGGCCAGGTTGCGCGCAAGCGGGTCCGCCGCGCTTTCGACTTGCCGCCCGAGAACAGCTTGCGGAGCGGATCGAGCGGGTACATGCGCCACCGCTTGCCGTCGATGATCGTGTAATCCCCGGCCGGGCAGATCGCATGCAGGCCGGCCTGGTAAAGAGGAAGCGGCGCAATGCGCCGCACGACCTCTTCCCGATAGGCGGTGGGGCTGAGTTCGATGATCCGGTTCAGCGTGAGGGCGCCGCCATACGTCGTGGAGCAATCCTGCGCCGGCCGGATGAGGCCCTGCGCGGTCTCGAAGATCGGGCCGGCTGGCCGCGCCGCCGAGCGATCCCGCAGAATCGGATTGCCGGGATGCGGCTCCCATGGCCCGAAGGGCGAGCGCGAGAAATAGAGAAACAGGTTTTCGATCGGGCGGCGTCCTGGATGCATACAGAACAACCACCAGTGCTGGCCATCGTGATGCAGGACGCTGTCCACCACCGTGCGATCACCCGGCCGGACGAACTCACGGAATCGCCAAGTGCCGTCCTCCTCTCGGACATAGAGGCTGGCACCGCCGGCTTCCCAGGTTTCGCACAGCATGTGGGCGCGGCCTTCATGCCGGAAGGCGAAAGGGAAGGACATGTGCGCTTCGGCCTCGAGCAGCGGCGCGAAGCGGATCCAGTTGTCGCCGCCGGCGGGGTTGAAGCTGCCCGACCAAATACTGCCTTTTCCCGATCGATAGTCCATGTGCTCGGCGAAGACCGTTATGCGGCCGTCGCTCTCCGGAAGGACGAAGGGATCCGCCAGGAAGGTCCATAGCGGCGGCCGGGGCAGCCAACGGACCTCGGCGGTGATGCCGTTGCGGAGGATGTCATCGGCGGGTTGCGCGACCAGGCCGAGGTTCCAGATGTCATGGCCGGAATAGCGCCGGAGCTGCGACCAAAGCCGGGCCGCACTCACGAGAAGGTCTCCGAGAGGGTGCGCGCAAGATCCGCCCCGATCTTCGATGCACGATGGCGCTCCGCCAAGGCGCGGGTGGCCCGCGCTGCGGCAAGCCACGACGTAGGACCGAGCGCGGCGCGCGCCGCGGCGACAAAGTCCGAGGGCTCGGCCACGAACATCGGATAGTCATCCCCGAGCAATCTGCGGTGCATCGGCGTCGGATTGCACATCACCGGCAGGCCGAGCGCTCCATATTCCAGGAGCTTGGTCGAGAGTTCCAACGAATGATCGAGCGCCGCGGTTCGCCAGGAGAGGCCGACATGGCAGGTTGCGGCCAGTTCCTGGGCATCCGCTTGCGCCAAGCCGCCGTGCCAGACGACGCCCTGGCTCTGGCGCAAGGCGTCGCGCATGCGGTCGGGGAAGGTGGGATCCGGTCGCGTCAGGAATTTGTCGCCTGCTACTTGGAGCGTACAGTCGATTCCGTGCCCGGCAAGGCGCTGCGGCAGCGCGCACATCTCCAGGCTGCGCCAGTCGGGCGCAAACTTGCCGATATAGGCGAGGCGGAGAGTCTCGCCGATTTCGGGAGGCCGGGCATCGTCCCGGAAGATGGCGTCCGCCGCCATCGGCGGGAGGAGGGCGGTCTTCGGCGCGCCGACCAGCCTAAGGGCGGCGATCAGGTAGTCGCGCAATTCAGGCGTCTGGCAGAGCAGGAGCGAAGTGGCTTGAACTGCGCGCCGAAGGCGGTGTCGCGCCAAAAAGCCAAACCCTGTCGGCGGCTGCGGGAAGTCGGTGAGATAGCAGGCGAGCCGGCCTCGAAACCTGCGACGCGAAGCCGCCGCCACCGAGACGGGCACGCCGCGCAGGATGACGGCGTCGAACCGGCTTTGACCGTCGAGCCGCTCCAGGAAATCGACGGCACGCATGACCGCGAGCTGCGGCCGCTCCGCCTCGTCGGTCCATCCGAGCGCGTAGGGATCGATCAGACTCACGCCGGCCAGATCGGCGATCGGCGCTAAGACGTCCGAGCGTGTCTGCCGGGTCCGAAGCAGGATCGTCACGCTCCACCCGGGCAGCGCCGCGAGCGCCCTCGCCAAGGCCACCAGCCAGATGGCGGGACCTTCGGCGAAATTGGCGTCGACCTCGGCGAAGAGAGCGACGCGCATGGTCAGGCCCTGATCAGTTCCAAAGCTTCGATGACATGCACTGAATCCCGAAGCGAGCATCGATTGGGCTGCCGGCGCTCCTCGACCGCGTGCACGAAAGCCGCCATCTGTGCCTGGAACATGTCGCCGGAGCCTGGGTGAAGATCGGTCCGACCCGGCTTGAATCCGCCGGCCTCGCGAGTCACGAAAACGAATTGCGGCCAATCCGACTGGATCGAGCCGACCAGCGTGCCGTTGTCGCCCTGCACTTCGAGGATCTGGGTGAAGGCGGGAGTCAGCAGGTCGGCCTCGATGACCACCGGAACGCCGGATTCGGTCAGGCAGCGGACGATGACGAAATCCTCGGCGTCGACCGCTTCGTTGACGCCATTGATCACGCGGTTCGGGCGATAGAGTTCGCGCGCCATCACATCGACGGATTTGATCGGTCCGAAATACCAGATGGCGAGATCCAGCATATGCACCAGCATCTCGCTGATCGCGCCGCCGCCGGAATCGCGCCGGTGCTTCCACAACGCGGCGGAACCGCGGCCGCCGATGCGCATCGTCGCCACCGAAAGCTTGCCGAGTGCGGCGCTGGCGCCGGTGCTGCTCGCCTGCTCGAGGATGCGCTGCGCCTGCTCGAAGACCGGTGCGAAGCGATAGATATAGCCGACCATGCCGATCCGGCCGCTTCGCTCGGCAAGAGCCTGGAGGGCGCGAGCCTCGGCGGCGGTCTCGCAGAGCGGCTTCTCGCAGAAGAAATCCTTGCCGGCGGCGATCGCGCTCCGTACCAGAGCCGCATGCGTCGGTGTCGGTGTGCAAAGATCGATTGCGGTCACCTTGGAATCGGCGAAGACCGCGTCCACCGTCTCCGTCCAGGCGACTTGCTCGCGCTCGGCCAAGGCGCGCGCCAGGGCCGGATCGCGATCGGCGACGATAAAGTCCGTCTGCCCGGCCTTGCGCAGGCCGGCAATGTGCTTTGGTGCCTGCTTGCCGCAGCCGAGCAAACCGATGCGCATGCTACCGGCCGCCGTGCGGATCGAGATATTTGCGCCAGGACAATGCCATGTTCGGCTCGCGGAGATTTTCCGGCAGAGGCTCGATGCGCGCCGGGACACCGATCGCGAGGCTTTGCGACGGGATATCCTTCGTCACCACGGCACCCGCCGCCACGAAGGATCCCGCACCGATCGTCACCCCGGGGCAGAGCACGACGCCACCGCCGATGGTGACATTGTCCTCGATCACGCAGCCTTGAGCCTGATACTCATCGCGGCGACGCAGTGGGAAGCGGTCGTTGGTCACGGTCACGTTCGGGCCAAAGAAGACGCGATTTCCGATCCGGCAATGGGTGGGGATGAAGCTGCCGGCCTCGATCTTGACGAAACTGCCGATCGTCACTTGGCCTTCAATCACCACGTTGGTACCGACCGTGACATGATCGCCGAGCGTTGTCTCGGCGCGGATCAGCGCGTGGTGTCCGGTTTGGAGGTGGTCGCCGGCGGTTACGTCGCAGTAGATGATGGTCCCCGAGCGGATCCGGGCATGGGCTCCCAGCCGCACCGGCTTGCAACCGTCCCGATACCGCAAGCCGACCTGCGCGCCGGCCTGGATCTCGCAATCCGGACCGGATGCGACAAGCGTGTCCATAGTGAGCTCTTCAACAGGAATCTCCGCTCCTCATAGCGCTTTAGGCGAATGAGGTCGAGCGCCTTGCCTCCCCGACCCGCGGAAAACCGCGCGGCTTGGCTGGGGAGGCGGGCGGCCGGTCACGGCGCGAACAAACTATTGGCGGGTCAACCACTTCGGGCTAGTCTGGCGGGTGCTGAAGGGGGGCCGACAGTTGCGCTGTCATTCGATCAATCTGACTCGACCGCGGGGGCGAGCCGCTTCCGGCTTGGGACGCAAAGCGGGGCAGGCGATCAGGATCGGACTGGTACTGGCGCTGGGTATCGGCTTTGGCGGATGCACGATCTTTTCCGAGCGCGCCGCGCCCGCCGCCGCGACGCCGAAATTTCCCGTGCCGCCGGGTGGGCTGGCAAAGAACAACGGTGCGGTCGATTCGAGCTGGGGAGTGTTTCAACCGGTTGCTGTGAACTGGTCGAGCAATCCGGCGCCGGCGGCGGTTGTCCCGGCGACTTACGTCGCGGTGGATTCCGGTGTCGAGACTGCGCCGCGCATCGCCGATTCGCTGCCGCCCGCCGCTCGAACCGTCGCCATGAGCTTGCCGCCCGCAGGGACCTGGCAGCCGAGCACGCCAGCGCAGGAGGAGGCTTCATTCGCCGCAGTGCCGGCGCCGGTTGTTCAAGCCGTCGCCTGGACATCGCCCACCTCTCCGGCACCGGCGGGTCCGGTCTTCAGCTCGTTTGTACCGGCAGCGACGGCGGCGGCCCCCGCGACCAAGCCGTGGTCAACGCCCGCGCCCGCCCTGGCAGCGGTAAACCGGGCGGTGGCCCCCGCCGTCCAGCCGATCAAATGGACCAGCCCGGCGCACCCAGTTGGGGCTCCCCCCGCCCTTGCTGCGCCGGTCGCGGTTGCAGCGCTTCCTCGGTCCGTCCTGCCGCAAGGTCAGCCCCCGGTGGTCGATTACGCGATGGTATCGGCCTTGAGCGGATACTCGGCGAGATATCCGATGCCTGCGCCCACCATGGCGAGGCAGGTCGCCTTTGCGCCGCTGGCGGTTTATTCCGCCCAGCCGGGTGGCGTGGTGACCGTGAACTACGCCGCGCTACCGAATTGACTCGCGATCAGGGCTGGAGCTTGACCAGCCCCCAGCTCACGCCGTCGTAGCAGGTGATGCCGATCTGCATCTGACCCGGCCGGTCCGGTATCTCGAGCCCGAAGCGGCGGCAGTATTCGCCGCTGGCGGCCGGGTATTCCTTGAGCACCGTCGCGCGTACCTGGCCCATCTGTGCGTCATCGACAATTTGCGATTGACCGGGTTCGGCCGTCGTGACGAAGGCCTGCAACGGACTCATCGGCGGTGGCGCGGCGACCGGGGTGGCGGCGGCCGGCGGCTTCGGCGCTTGCTGGCAAGCGGCGATCCACAGGGCAGGGAGGAGAGAAACCAGCGCGGCGGTGATGCGTCGATGCATCAGAAGCCGCTGACATTCAACGTGGCTGCGGTCGAGATCGCCAGCTGGTAGAGGATGCCGACGATCTCCTTGAATACGACAAAACTATGAGTCCCCGCATCCGGCATGACCATGATGTTGTCGCCCGCTTGGACCGCGATGCTGCTGCCTGTCTCGACGGCGCCGCTGCGGTGGATCACAACGAAGTCCGACGTGTCGGCGCGATTGGTGAAGCCGCCGGCCTTACCGGCATAGTCCTTGATTTTCGCGCCTGGCTGGAACAACACGGTCTGCGGCAGCCGCACTTCTCCGGAAATCAAGATCAGGTTGTTGCGCGCAGGAATGACGATTTCGTCATCTGGCTCGAGCGTGGTCTCAAGCCGTTGCGGGTTGTCGGCCAGCACGACGCGTCCTTCCGGTCGCAGCGTCCGCGCCTGCTGGATGAATTGCTGGACCAGGACCGCTTCCTGGCCGCGGATCTGCGCATCCCCTTCGGTGGTGGAGCGGGCGGTCAGCACGCTGCGCTGGAGCACATTCAGGGAGGCTTCCAAGGCGCGCGCCTGTTGCTCCGCAACACTCTTCCGTCGCAGGTAGATGGAATCGACGTCCGCATTATGCGGATCCAC
The DNA here is from genome assembly GCF_041905885.1 of Dongia sp. Taxonomy (NCBI): domain Bacteria; kingdom Pseudomonadati; phylum Pseudomonadota; class Alphaproteobacteria; order Rhodospirillales; family Dongiaceae; genus Dongia; species Dongia sp. The sequence continues at coordinate 36,055 of NZ_JAYRKD010000037.1, forward strand.
TTCGATCAGCTTGAGGACGTCACCGAGGCGTGCATTGCGGGGCACGGCCATCCGCGAGGGTCCGAAGGACTGGCCCTTGACGGAAACGAAGATGGTGCGAGAAACGCCGTCGCCGAGGAACGTGTAGGTATCGCCGTTGTGCAAGGCGGTCTGGAGGAAGGCTGCGAATGGGAGATAGGCGCTGAACGGCTCGCCGGATCGCGTGCCGGTGATCGAGACGTAGGCGACATTGGGTTTCGGCCGGGCGAGATAGAGCAGGTCGCGGCCGACCGTCGAGCGCGTATCGATCTCGAACCGATAGGGGTTTTCCGCGTCGCCGGCAGCACTGACCGTCGGGCCTTGCGGACCAACCAGAATGGCATCGCCCTCCTCCAATCGGACAGGCGGAAGCATACCGTTGAGCAGGAAGGCATACAGGTCCGCGCGCGCGATCACGGCGTCGCCGCGCATAACGCGAATGTCGCGATAGGATCCCGACGCGGAATTGATGCCGCCGGCCTGGGCCAGGAAGGTGATCAGCGAGCCGGTGCTTTCGCCGGCATAGCGGCCGGGATTTCGGACACCCCCGGTCACGAACACGCTGATCGGCTGTCGCGTCATCAGCGTGGCATAGGTGCTGACGGACGACGTGAATACGTCCTGCGTCGCACTTCCGACGATGGCATTGAGCTGCGAACCCGGTTTGCCGCGGAGCTGCACCGGGCCCACCTCCGGCACGAAGATATTGCCCTCCCCGTCGACCGTCTGGAGACCGGAGAAACTGAAAGCGCCCCACATGTTCAGCGCGACTCGATCGCCGGTGTCCATGATGTAGTCGGCATTGGTCGGCTGCAGCTTCGCGAGCAGGGAAGGTTGCGCGAAAAGCTGGGAGCCGAACAGCGGCTGCCCAAGTTCCGCCTGCGGCTGTTCATCCTCGGGGAAGCCGGGCCGGACGGTCTGCGGATACTCGGGCGAGGACGGTTGCGCCGGCGGTTGTGCGACGCCGCTGCCCGGGTATGGCTGGGCCGGCCGGGGCTGCCCCAACGCCGGCGGGGTCGTGCCCGGCTGTTCCTGGCCATCCAGTCCCAGGCCACTGTCGGAATTGGGATCGGTTGAACTCGGGCTGCCGGTCCCGTTGCCCTGGAGGCGATCATATTCCTCCTGGGTCAGCGTGCTCTGCGCAAGCGCGCCACCGGGCAGATCGCCGGTTACAACCAAAAATGCGAGGAGAATGACGGCGCACCGGCCGATCTTCGCCACCACGGAACTGACCCCGAACATGTCCTTCAAGCGACCGACTCTAACGATGTCACAATGCCAACTTACCCCATGGCCGGCGGTTCGAACAGCCCGAACGCCGCCGGCGGCCTTGCCCTCGAGAGGCGATGGGTCGGGAAAATTCGAAGGCGGCACCCACGCTCATCAAGGGCCCGCGGGCCTTGCTATTCCGACGTCATTCCCTAAACTGCCGCGCGCAGTGATTTCAAGGATTTCGTGTCCGCCTTCCCAGTCGCGTGTCCGCCAGTACGAGAACATCCATCCATGAACAAGCCGCTCGCGCCGATCCAGTTCATCGATCTCAAGGCCCAGCGCGACCGCGTGCGGTCCAATGTGGAAGAGGGCTGGGCCCGCGTCCTTGACCATGGCGTTTACATCATGGGGCCGGAAGTCGAGCAGCTCGAACGCGAGCTCAGCGCATTCTGCGGCGCCAGGGAAGTCATTTCCTGCGGTTCCGGCACAGAGGCTATCTGGCTGCCGATGCTGGCGCTTGGGATCGGTCCCGGTGATGCCGTGTTCATGCCGAGCTGGACTTTCACGGCCACGGCTGAGGCCGTCTGCCTGGTCGGCGCCAGCCCGGTCTTCGTCGATGTTGAGGCCGAGACCATGAACATGGATCCGGCCAGTCTCAAGCGGGCGATCGACCAGGTGAAGCGGGATGGCAAACTGACGCCGAAATGCGTCATTCCGGTCGATCTCTTCGGAACACCGGTTTCCTACGAGGCGATCAATTCCGTTGCCAAGGAGAACGGCCTTAAGGTGGTCGCCGACGCGGCACAGTCTTTCGGCGCGAGCCATGGCAACCGGAAGGTCGGCGTCCTTGCCGACATCACGGGCACCAGCTTCTTTCCGGCAAAGCCGCTCGGCTGCTGGGGCGATGGCGGTGCGATCTTCACCGAGGACGCCGAGATCGCCGAGATTCTGCGCTCGATCCGTATTCATGGCCGCGGCGCCCAGGGCAAGTACGACAACGTGCGTGTCGGCACCAATGCGCGTCTTGACACGCTGCAGGCTGTCGTCCTGATCGAAAAGCTGAAGATTTTCGAAAACGAGCTGGGGCGGCGCCAATCCATTGCGGATCGATACAACCGCGAGCTTGCGGCGACCGTGTCGGTGCCGCACGTGCCGACGGGAAGCGTATCGGCCTGGGCGCAGCTTACGATCCGCACGCCCCACCGCGACGATTTGCAGCAGCACCTGAAGACGCGGGGTGTGCCGACCCAGATCTATTACCCGAAGCCCTTGCACGAGCAGGCGCCTTATCGCGCCTATCCGGTGGTCCAAGGCGGCCTGCCCGTCACCGACCGGCTGAAGAACGAAGTCCTCAGCTTGCCGATGCATCCCTATCTGACGGACGAGCAGTGCGACTATATCTGTGCCGCGGTGCGTGAAATCTAAGGGTGTGGTTGCCGGAACGGGTTCGCCCCCTCAAACGGCGCGCCTGCAGTCGGGGCGGCGCGCCCTTTCTGTCTGCATCGTCGCCTACAAGGACCTGACATCGAACACCCGGGTCGCACGCCAGGCGCATGCGCTGGCCGCGCGCGGACACGCGGTCACCGTCGTTTCATTTGCCCCGCCGGATCCGCGACTGGTCGGCGACCGTGCCGATTTCGCGGCAACCGGCGTTCCCAAAGTCGGTGCGGCCTTGGCGGTAGCGGTGGCGTTGGCCGGGTCGATTCTTGGGCAGGCCGCGGGCGGGCCGGTTCGGCTGGCTGCGGCCCTTGGCGGACGCTTCGGCCAGCTCCGCTGCCAGCAATTCGGTTTGCAGGCGGCGAAGCTCTGCCGCGGCCGGCGCTTCGATGTTGTCCAAGCGCACTTTGACAAGGCTTTGATCGCCGCCGCGGCGATCCGCGAGCAATGCGGCGGTAGACTCGTGTTCGACGCCGTCGAGCTGCCGTTCGATCGCGATTCCCTCCCGGCGCCGGCCGACCAACGCGCACTGCGCCTCGCTGAGATCGCGCGGGAGCAGGAAATCGCCCGGACCGCAGATCAATGGCTGACGGTCGGCGGAACGCTTGCCGCTGAAATCACGCGGCGATTCCGCATTGCAGCTCCGCTCGTCGTCAGAAACTGCCGCCAGCCGCACCTGGCTCCGGATGCGCGGATCCGACGCGACCTCGGCCTGGATGGCGCAGCGCAGCTCGTGCTGGCGCTGAACAGCGTGCGGGCGGGGGAGGGCGTGGAAGTCATCGTCGAGGCCTTGCGTCATCTCCCGGCGCACGTTCATCTGGCCATTCTGGGGCAGGGCACTGACGGGGCCGGCGGCGAGCGCCTCCGCAGTATCGCCGCTGCTGCCGGGGCGGGCGGGCGGCTGCATCTCCCGCCACTGCAGCCGGCGTCGGAAGTCATCGGCTACGCATCCGGTGCTGATATGGGAATCATTCCGCGCCAGCCAGTGACCGACAATCTGAGTCTCAGTCTGCCCAACCGCTTCTTCGAAATGGTGGCGGCGGGTTTGCCGCTCGCTGTTTCCCGCGTTGGCGAGATCGCCGCCCTGGTCGACCACCATGGAATAGGCGTGGTATTCGACGAGAACAATCCGCGCGCTGCGGCGGCCGCGATAGCCGAGGTGCTGGACCTGTTGCGGCAGGGCGATCTCAAAGCCCGTGTCCTTGCCGCGGCGCATCAGCTCAGCTGGGACCGCGAGCAGATTGCCTACGTCGAGTTGATCGAATCCTTGGGGCAGCAGGAGAACCGCCGCGGATGAGGATCGTTCCGCCGATGGGGGCCGGGGCGCCCGCGGCCGACGAGATACCCAAGGTTTGGCCTATGCCGCGCCGCCGTGCTCACGGATCGCCGTCACGCCCAGCAGCGCGATACCGAAGCAGAGCATGCTGACGATGAACACTGTCACGATCATGCGAACCCGGCGCGGTTCCGTGGATTTCTCGGGCAGTGTCGGGCTCACCAGCCCCATCACGTAGGCATGCTGGCGCTGGGCATCGCCACGCGCGACTGCCAGGAACTCAAGCGACTTCGCATATCCTTCCTGGGCCAGCTCCTCTTCCGACTTGAGGGTTTCAAATTCCGACACCAGCGCCGCGTAGGTGCTGCCGCTCTTTCCCGCCAGGGTCTTGCGGGCGGCGGCGAGTTGCTCCTCGAGACTTTTCACCTCCGCCTTCTGCAGCTTGACCTGGGAATTGCTGGCCTTGAGGTAGGTCTGCATCGTGCTGAGCTTGGCCCGGGCGATCATCAGCTGCTTGGTGAGGTCGCCCACAGCCGAGCCCACGGCGTCGGCGGCCTGAATGGGGTCGATCTCGCTGTGCTGCATGCGATACGTGGTGATCCGCTTCTGCACTTCCACCAACCGCTTCTCTGCGGTGGCAACCTCGGTGCGGGCGAATTCGATCGTGTCGTTCTGCCGCTTCGAAAGGAGCTTGTTGAGCGTTTGCTCGCTGATGGTAAGCAACCCTTGGGAAATGGCCTGGGCGTCCTTCGGGGTGAAGGCCTCAGTCGTAACGGTCAGCACCGGGCTGTTTGGCTCGACCGTGACGGTGACGCGCGTCAGGTAGTATTCGTAGAAGTCCTCCATCGCGGCGTCGCTGCGCATGCGTGAGAAGAAATCTGCATCGGCTGTCGCGTAGCGCTGCCGCAGGCCGATGGTCTTGTCGAGATTCTCGACCATCTCCTGGGACTGGAGATAGTTGTACAGCATGATCGTTCCCGACGGACTAACCGAACCCGGCGCGATAAGGCTCAGCAAGGGGTTGCTGCTGCCCACATCCATGCTGTCCCCAAGGACGACCAACTGGACCTGCGAGACATAGCGGTCCGAAGCGAAGACCCCGAAATACACGGCTGCGGCTAAGGTGGGGGCGATGACGAAGAGCAGGAATGCCTGCTTGGTGCGACGGCTGCGCTTCTGCTGCCGCGTCCGATAGTGGTCGGCTGCGACGACCCCGATGCTTGAGCCGGTGCCCGACCCCCGCAGTGCTGGAACGTCGCTACGCTGCCCCGCGGCTTCGAGCGGCTTCTGTCTAGAGGGAATGAGGGCGCGCGCAAGATCGAGAAGTTTCACCGGCTGGATCCATAGCAATAGAAGTTGACTGCCTCGTCGAGGTTGGTGAATGGCACCAGGTGCCCGTCATACAGAACCATGGCCATATCGCAATACTGGGCTATGGTTTGCGGATTGTGCGAAACCATCAGCATGCCGGAGCGCGAGCGACGCTCCTCGAACAGTCGCAGGCATTTGTCGCGAAACCACTGATCGCCCGCCGATGTCGCCTCGTCGATCAGATAGCATTCGAAATCGATCGCGAAGCTGACGCCGAAATTGAGGCGCGAGCGCATGCCCGAGCTGTAGGTCGAGACCAGTTCGTCGTAATAGGGGCCGAGCTCCGCGAAGTCCTCGACGAACTCGTCGATCATGTCCTCGTCCGCGCCGTTCAAGTGGGCGACGAACCGTGCGTTCTGCCGGCCGGTCATGTTGCTGCTTGCGCCGCCGGAGAGGCCGACCGGCCAGGAGACCGAGCCGGTGCTGACGATGCGGCCGCTGTTCGGCATCTCCACGCCGGCAATCATCTTCAGCAGCGTCGATTTTCCCGCTCCGTTGCGCCCCAGGATCGCCACCGATTTGTGGCTCGGGATTGAGAGCGAGGTCGGGTGCAGCACGACCCTGTATCCCGCCGCGGTGCGATAAGCCTTCGATGCGTTGATGAGGTGAATCATGTGGCGAACACGTGGCGACGGTATACCCGATCCGACATGAGCAGCAGCAGCAGGCCGGGGATGATGAACAGCAGGGGGTATTCCCACGACGCATAGACGGCCCGATACGAGGCGAAGAAGCCTTCGCGGATCAGCTCGACGTAGTGGAACAGCGGGTTGTACATGATGTATTCGCGGAGCTGCGGCGGCAACTCATTGGCGTAGTAGAACGCGCCCGACAGGATGAAGATCGTCCGGTTCAGCGCCTGCCCGATGAACATCGCTCCGGGATAGCGCAGCGAGATCACGCCGAAGATGCCGCCCAACACGGCCGCAATCATGCTGATGCCGAGGGCGGCCGCCATCACCTGAAGCGGGTCGCGAATCACCATCTCCTGGCCGCAGAGATAGAGCCCGAACAGGATGATCAAGGTCACCGCGACGGCGGTCAGGATTTCCAGGAACCACGCCGCCACCATGATGTTGAGCGTCGTGACTTCGCGGTAGTAGAGCAGGTCCTTGTGCGCGTTGATGGCGACGGTGACCTTGGCTTCGACATTCATGAAGAAGCAGACCACTGGAACGATGCCGGTGATCAGAAACTGCTCCAGCGTGACGCCCAACGGCATGGGCTTCTGCATCACCAGGAAAAGAATCTCGAAGACCGCGACATAGAGCAGCGGCTGGATCAGCGCCCACGCGTATCCCAGCTGATTGCGCCCGTAGCGCGCCAGCATCTCGCGCCGGACGATGCCCTGGACGGCGCGAAGATGCGCCTGAAGGCCATCGCGGAACGGATGGGCCTGGATCAGCTTTGGGTCGTCGAGCTGAAGCCGAAACTCCGGTGGAACGGAATAGGAGATCAGCTGGCCGAGACCGGCGCTGGGATCGATGTGCCGGCCAAGTGACAGCTCGAGCCTATGCGTCGCTTCCGGCAGGCCGCGGACGCGCGGATTGATCCGCGCGGCGGTCGCGAAAGCGCCCTCCGCTTCTTCCAGGTTCCCCATCGCGAAATGTACTCTGCCGATCGCGACGAAGGCTTCAGCGCTCATCGGATCGGTGCGCGCGGCACGCTCAAATTCGGCCAGCGCGGTCACGCTATCGCCGTGCAGCACCAGCGCGGCGAGGCCGGTGATCAGGTGTGCCCGTGCGTCCTCCTGTCGCCCCCAAGGACGGGCTGTCGCGGCAATGCGCAGCCCCAGCTTCGGTTTACCGAGCTCGAACAGAAGAAGGGCGAGCTGTTGGCGGTAGGTGGCGTTGGTCGGAGCACAGACGATGGCCCGCTTGAGCGGTATCACTGCCTTGCGCACGGCGCCGATGATCGTGTATGCGCGGCTGAGCAAATACCAGCCGGTCCCTATGCCTCCGGGTAGGAAATTGAAGCCTTCATTGCTCCGTTCCAGGTCCAGCAAGGCGTTGTGAACGTCAACCAGTTGAAGGTTGTCCGCCATGACCGAGTTGGCCGCCAGCCCGTAGTAGTAACGAACCCAAGCGCTTTTCGGGTACTCTTCCTTTAACTTAAGGAGCAGGTCGTGCGACTCTCCGAAGCGCAGCGCCCGCATAAGCAGATCAGCGAGGCGGACCCGGCCTTCGAACCAGTTGGGCTGAATTGACAGAGCGTGACGCACTGCCGCTTCTGCATCCATCAACCGACCCACGAAAACCGTGGCGAAGCCGACATAGCCGATCGCTTCGACGCAGTCCGGCCAATCCTTCAGGACGGCTTGCATTGTCTTGATGGTCGCAGGCCTCGCACCGGCCTCGAACTCGGCTTTTCCCTTGCTCAGCATAGTCCGCAGGCAGCTTGGTCGGATCGCCAGTGCCGCGGTATATGCCGAAACTGCGTCTCCAGCCCGTCGTGCGGCCATGGCGGTGCGGCCGATGCGCCAGTACCAGCGATAGGTGTCCTGCGCAGCCGCAACTGTAGCCATGAGGTGAGGCAACGCCAGATCGGGGCGGCGTGCCATAGCGAGGCAACGCCCCAGCATCGCTCGCGCGACAACGTCTTCAACCGGCACCTCGAGACCGGTGAGGCATTCTGCTGCCCGTCCCCGATCGCGGCTCAGCAATGAGCTGATGCTCAGCCCGATCAATCGCCAATAGGGCGGGAGCGGGTTCTCAGGATCGCAGAGGTAGGCTTCCGCTTCGGCCAGCCGGCGGGCGCGCAGCAATGCTCTGAGCGCTTTGAGCTGCGGAGCCATCTCTTCCCCTGGGAGGGCAAGGGTCTGCGGTGGCGTCATAGGTTAGCCCGTTCAATCTCCCAGCAGAGATTACTATAAGTAGATTGCCAGAATCCCGCAAGCGCCTCAAAATGCTACTATTTTCGGCTTGGCGTTGCTTTGGCGGGCGCTTTCGACGCGCGCCGAGTCGGTGTCCTGCCAGTACCATGACATACTGGCAAGGCGGAGGGATTGTCACCGGGAATCGTTAAAGGATTGGTGCCGCGGCAGACCCCGCTGCCACAACGAAGCGAAAGGCCTTCCGGCCCCTTCTTCGCGTCACCCGGCGCCGGAGAGACGGTCATAGACTTCGACTAGGGCGGCTTCCTGGGACTCCCAGGCATTTTCGGCCAGAAGGTGGTCGTCGCGGGCGATCCGGCTAACGATGGGCTCGCGCGCAGCGATCACCCGTCGCAGGGCATCGACCAGGGCATCCACGTTTCCGGCGGGGAAGACTTCACCGAGCTGGTGTCCCGTTACGAACCCCGCCATTGCGCCGACGTCGCTCACCACGACCGGAAGACGAGCATGCAGGTAGTCGAACAGCTTGTTGGGGAGTGCCACTTCGGCATTCCCGTAGTGGGAGAGGGGATGAACGCCGGCCGTCGCGTCCTGCAGGAAAGTTGGCACGGCATCCGGCTCGACATAGCCCACGAGATGCAGCCGCTGAGCCCAACCTCCGGTTCGAGCGGCACCTACTAAAGACTCAGTGTACTCGGTTTGCGAATTGGTGATGAGCGCGAGATGGACATCCGGCATTCGGCCGATCGCGCAGGTCAAGGCATCGACGCCGCGCAGGGGTGTGACACCTCCTGAGTAGACGATGAGGGGTACGTCCGGACCGAGCCGCAGTTTCTTCCGTATCGTCCGCTGTGAGCCCGCTTCGAAGTCACCGAGCCGCGGCGCATTGAGCAGGACTGTCGGTTCGTGCGCCAGTCCATAGTCCCGCGCCAGAGCCGTCGCCAGCTGCGGCGAAACCGTGAAGGCGTGGTCTTCGCGTCCCGCATGCTCTGTTTCGTATTTGACCACCGTTTCATGCCAGGCGGTATCTTCTTTGCCGCCTTGCCGGCGATCGTCGATGAAGGCGTGGCCACGCGTATATTCGAGATAATCGTGGACCCAGCTCGCCGCGCAGCCTTCCGAGCGCAGGCGCCTGCGAAAATCGTCGCCGATGCCGATCGCCGCGGCGCCGAACGTGTGGATCACGTCCGGGCGGATGGCGCGCGCGTAATGCCACATGGTCGCGTGCAGATACTGGACCATGAGAAGCCAATTGACCGCCGGAATGCGGGTGCGGGCCGGCGCGAGAAAGTCATGCGCATCGGGAAACTGCAGGACGGGGCAATCCAAGACCCGATCCACGCGAACATCGGTGAAGCCGCTCCCCACGGGCAATTTCGTGAAGAACACGACCGTGCGGCCGCTCTCCAGCAGCGTTTTCGCCACCTTCAGCACCCGTGCCCGATTCCGGATCCCGCTCGGCTGGACGATCAGCACCGTGCGATGCGCGAGGGCATCCGCCATGGAGCCGAGGCTCCGGTATCGGCTGCCGGGGTTGAGGCGGGCGAATGCCCGGCGAACGGCGCCAATCATTCAGGGTCTGTCATGACTGCTGACGGCGCCCGGTGACGCCCCTCTGCATTCCCAATTTCGAGGAGCCGCGGCATGGCTTGCGCGGCGACTGATATTAACGGCAAATAGCTGTCTGAGGAAAGGTTCATCGAGTTGTGGATTTCAGCGGCTTTATGCTACCGGGGGCGCCGCGAGGCGACTTTCGCTGCGACTTCGTACGGATCTTGCGATGAGCTTACCTCTTACGCCCTGCCGACGACCATCATGAACAGCATCCTCCTTGTCGTGCCAGAGCAGATCCAGCAGACGGCCACGGTCGAGCGCTGGGGTATGGCCAATTGGTCGGCGGCCTTTGCCGCCGTTCTGGAAAAGCGCGGCTGGCTGAGCATCGACGTCAGATCGCTGGCGGAGCTGAAGGGCGTTGCCGACGTTTCGAGATACGACTTGGTGATCGTCGCCTGGCACGGCGACGGCGGCCCGACCGAGGAACAGGCGCGGTGGCTCCAAGCTGCCGGACGGCCGGTCCTGATCGAAGGTCCGGCCAATCCGGAGCTCTTGAACCGGTTCGGCGTCCCGGCGGCTGGAGACGCCGTTCGGCTTCCGGGCAGTCCCGCGCTCGACCTGATCGATGCCGATATCCGAAGCGAGCTCGGGCGGCGGAGCCCGGCCCTGCTCGGACCCGATCCGAAGCAGCTCGTGCTCGAAGACAAGGCCGTCGTGATGCGGGAGATGGAGTTCGACTTCATCGGCGCCCGGCACAAGGCGATGCAGGCCTCCGATCCCGCCGAAGCCGCCGCTTCCATGCTGATCAGCATCCTGCAGGTGTTCAAGAGACGGTTCGAGCGACATGGCCATCTGTTTGAAGACATCGCGCTCGATCTCAGCATGGCGCACAGCCTGCAGCTGATCCAGGCCAAGCTTGGGGACGGGCGCCATGCCGATCTGGCGCGAGCCTTCATCACAAGAGCAGTTCAGGCGGCGCTTGCGCGCCTCGCGGCCCGGTCGCTGACCGCAGCAGAGCGGACACGACTGGAGCCGCTGCGGGCCCGCCTCGAGGGCGACGATCCCGTGCTGCCTGAGGATGAGCAGGCAAAGCTGAAGGCGGAACGGCTGGTGAGCGCGGTTGAGCGCAGTCCGGACCTCTCGCACGATGATCGGCTTGCGCAGGTCTTTCCCAGGATCAACATCCCCAATCTTCTGCTCGCCGTGGCAAACATGCCCGTGGGCAGCGAGGCGGCCAGGAACTCCGTCTTTCTCGATTTGCGCGACCGCTTCTACAGCCCGCAGGCTGGCGGCTTCAGGGCCGGCGGGATCCGGGACGGCAAGTTTTTCGTCGAGGACGGCATCGTCTCGCACCCCCATGTCGCACAGGCCCTCGCGCGCATCAGCGGCCCGATCGAGATGCCGCATTTCGGGACCCTGTCCCGGACCGGATTCACGCCGCGACAACGGGACGTTTGGGATCGCGCGCCCCTGCTGCATCAAAGGCTGGATGCCGGCGGCTGGGACGTGGTCGCCGCGTTCGCGGCAAGCGCGGAGCCGGCCGTGCTGCAGCGAGGCCACTGCACCTTGACCAGCTTTCCTCTGCTGTCGTGGATCACGCATTATCACACGATGGGCCCGCTTCCGGAAGCTTACGACGTTGCATCGTCAGCGGGCTTCATGGGCGCGGAAGAGCTTCTGGTGCTTTGCCTGGAGCGGCTCATGCGACAATCGCCGCGGCCGGTGCCGCGCTTGGCGCCATGGCCGTGGGGCTTCGACTACGCGCTCAACATCAGGCATGATGTCGACCGCATTCCGGACCCGGCGGCCTTCGAGCGTCTGATGCAGTTTCACCGGGACCAGGCTTTGGGCGTCACCTGGTGCTGGCTGCCGTGGCGGCTCGATCGGGATAAGATGTTGGCGCAGCACGCGGCGGGCCACGAAGTCGCGCTCCACTCGGTTCGCTCGCTCGAAAAGGCCGAAGAGTGTCGAGCCATTGCTCGGGAAACCGGCGTTGAAGTTGTTGGCGAGGCATACCACGGCACGGCCGCCGACTATTGGCTGGGCGCTCCCTCGGTCGCGGCCTCAATCCGGGCGAACTTGTCGTATTCCGAGTTCGCGCCGAACATGTTCCTGTTTCCCTATGCCGCATATCCGTGGCTCGAAGCCGACGGAAGCGTCACCCTGCGGCGAGGATGTATGGGCATCACGCAAAGCGGCACGACTGACAACCTCTCCGCGACCGGCGACCGGAAGGGCGGGTTGATCAGCAAGCTGGCTTACATGAAGGAATGGGCGAGCCGCGGCTTGGCCGTCGTCCTGCTGAATCATCCCGACATAAACTTCGACCGGCTGCAGATGACAGTCGGAGAGCTTCCAGCGAAGGGTCGCCTGAACTGGACGGGGCGGCAGATTGCCGATTGGCGGCGGCGAACGCACCAGCTCGGCCAGCTCACCTGGAAATGGGAGGGCGATGCCCTGGTGCTGACCGCGGTCGAGGACGTCGTCGATCTGGCGCTGATCTTGCCCGCGACCGGCCGGCAGATCGAAGTCGACGGCAAGCTCGCGTCCGATGCGATGCTGGACCACGGCAGGGAGGGGGAGATCCGACTGCGGCTGTCCCTCAAAGCACAGACGCCGGCGCGAGTCCGCTGGCGTGATACCGACGTCGCACCCGGAAGATCGCAGCAAGGCCTCTGCACAGTGTGGGCCGCGCTTCCTGATCGCTAGTCGATCGAAAGCGGGATCACCATGGCGCCCAGACGCGCGGCACGGTCGATATTCGCCGGCGCGCGGCAGGCGATCTTGACCGATTTCCCGAGCTCGGCGAGCGTCTTCGCGAAGCGCATCGTCCGATTGTTCCGGGTAAGATCGTTCACCCCGATGAAGCAAACGGTGCGGAAGTCCTTGAACAGAGCTTCGATGTCCTGCCGCTTCTCGGCCCAGGTCAGCGCATCATTCGCGATCTCAGCGCTGCCGCGCATCTCGGCGCTGCGGTCGCTCATTTCGCTGAACGCCGCCGACCAACCTGCCGGGCTGAGGTCGGTGACGACGGTCCCGATCCGATAGGTGTTGATGATCTTGGCGATATCCGGAATCTGCGGCGCACAGAGCGGCAGGCCCGAGGCGACGTAGTCGAACACCCGGTTGGGCAAGGAGACGTAGTTATTCAGGATTGCCGGGTCGCGGATGATGACGCCGAAATCCGCACTGGCTGTAAACGCGGACAGATCGCCATAGGGAATCGGCTGCAGGAAGTGGACGCGCGGTTCCAACCCGAGGGCCGCAACCGCTTCGCGCAGGCACTGTTCGTAGGATGCCGGAGCGAACGTGCCCACGAAGACGAGATGAACATTGGACGGCAGTCGCGACAAGCCTTCGATGACGGACTCGCAACCGGAAGCGACCGTCCCAACGGAAACTGCAATCTTCTGCTTGTCGTCCAGGTTCAATTGCTCTCGAAGCCGATTTGACCTCGGGACCGCATGCCAGTCGCGAAAGTTCTCGATGACGACCACGTCGCTGCAATACTGGTGCAGCTGGTCCCCGAGCGTATGTCCGACGGTGATGATCGCTTTCGCATCGCGTAGCAATTCCGCGAATGCCGAATCCAGCAAAGTCAGCACTTCGGGCGCCCAGGCGACCGGCACAGCACGATGCCTGAAGGACGGAATCTCGATCATGTCCGGAAGCATCTGACCGCCATAGACACGCCGCAGCTCCGCCGCTGCGAGCAGCGGCTGGACGCCGTGCGGAACGTAGGCGTCCGCCTGCAACATGGTGGACTTGCGAACGGCATCTCGCGCCAGGTTGACCGTCATCCGGACCGGATTCAACAGGGCCGCCGGATTCTTGACACTGTCTTCAGGCCGAATGGCTGCCGGTTTCGCGGCCGCCTTTTTCTCTCTCCTCAGGATTGATTTGAAATTCCACGGCATGTTCACGCCCATCCCCGCTCAGTCACTCGACCGTTGCTTCGAGTACTCCATTTCTGCCGCTCGGATCGACGCGGTGCATCTGATGGCCAACTTCTCCCGATGCCGGCACGAGATTCACGACGAAGCGTCGATAGTGCAGGCCGACGCGCGTCGTGCGACCTTCGATCTCGCAGAATGTTGCCGGAAGACGGCCTTCTTCCTTCAACCCCGCGATCGAGATGACGACACTCTCGGCCGGGCAACGAGGCCGCAATTCGACGCCCGTTGCTCCCAAACGCGCGCCGACGTGCTCCCGGCAATGGGTGGCGCGCCACCATTCCGCAACCTGCCGGCAGTTCCAATCCAGCCGCCCCTCGGCCGGAAGCTCCTCGTCGACGATCTCCATGAGGCGGTCGAGAAAGGCGTCCGGGTGGTTGAGCACCATGATATGGCCGGAATTGCGCACCATGCATTTCAGGCGCGGGCTGTTCCAGCCGGTATGTTCCGGGGAAGGCCGCGGCCGGTCCACGCTGAGATCGTGCGACATGCAGATGATGTCGTAAAACCGCAAGCAGCCCTGGTCGTCCACCCAGGACCAGCGGTGCGGGAAATCGTAAAGACAGCTGTTGCTTTCGCTGTAGAGCAGGCCGCTCTCGTGGCTGGTCTCCACGTTGGGATGGCCGAGCCAGTAATCGCCGCCCCCGCCACCATGCTGACACTCGCCGTAGATGCCGGATTGGATGGAAAGGGTCGCCGCGAGGCGCTTCAGCTCGGAGGACTTGTCGTCCACCTTCATGGAATGCAGCGCGATCTCATGACCTGCGCGTTCTTGCAGGTGGATCTGATCGGGATCCAGACGATTGAAGATCCAGAACCAAGTGACCCCGAGGCCGCGGCTCTTCTCGAACGCCATGAGCGACGCAAGATGCTCGGTCGTCGGCAGCCGGTCCACGTCGTGGCGGATCGTCAGGCAATACTGCTTGCCCGCGGGCCAAGGTTCGACCCGCAGCAGCGGCGCCGCCGTCGCCGCCGCCAGCCGCTCGAGCGCCAGGAAGAAGACGGGCTCCAGCAAGATGGCGGTGGACGAGTCGCAGTCGGTGAACGGCGCCGCGAGCGGCTCGAAGTGATGGTAGGAGACAATGGTCGCGAGGATCGGGAAGGAGTAGGCGATGACGTTCGCGCGGTGGCACCCGCCGACATATCGTTGCGCGTCGCCGGCCGCTGAGCTTTCGGCCTCCAGGCCGAGAAGGACGTCGGTCCGCTCGCGAACAGATTTCACCCGCTGGATCTCAAGTCCGAGGCGCGACCACTTGGCCAGCCGGGCGTCGCCGTAGCGCAGCGCGAAACTCTCGCCGAGTGGTGGCGCCTCGGCGGGACTGGCGAGCGCCGACATGAAGGCGAGGCCGATCAGGGGATGGGTCGTTGCTGAGGAGCCTGCCGGCGCGGAATGGCCAGACCGCGTGAGCGTGGACCGGAGACGGCCGGTCTCGGGGTCCAGCGCGTCGCGGACAATCTCCAGGAGCATCTCGTCCGCGGCTTCGCGCGCGCCGGAAATGCGGGATGCCCAGGACGAGATGGCGATGTCGAGCACCATGCTCGATTTGGGCGACAATCCCCAATGTCGCGGATCCAAAGCACTGCCCCGGGAAAGCCCGGCGGACTGAGCCCCTGGGATGCCGGCCTCCTGTTCCAGCAGCGCCAGGCCGAGACGCTCGGCTTTCGTGAGGTTTCGCGAGCCGAGGTCCGGTGTATCGCGACCGGGCGACAACGGCAGGCCGACTTGGCCGGCGAGTTTGGCGACCGCGGCCGACAGTCGATGCGTGTCGTCATGGCGCTTGCGCCCGAAGATGAGCGGGTGAGGCGCTTGATCCACCCGCACGCGAAGGGCGGCAACGAAGTCCACAAGCGCGGCCCGATCCGGCTCGGAGAGTTGGCCGCCCTTTTTAAGGAAGAGCAGAAGGTTCGCCGCGGCAAACAGGCAATCCTCGAGGTTGGCGCTGAATTGGTCCTTCATCAGCCGATTGATTACGGTCAGGCGCATCAATCGCGCGATGCGGCGTGCCCAATCCTGGAGACCCATGCGCTCCGGATCGAAATCGTAGTCCCAGCGGTTGAGCCGGCTTTGCCGCGTCTTGACATTCTTCTCCGCGAGCGTCGCGTTGCTCGCCGGACGGACGCGCAGAAACCCCTCGGTGATCTCGGCGGCGATCTCGGGGTCCGGGAAGGTCATTACCGGCCGGTCGAGACTCCCTTCCTCTATCACCTCGAATCCAGCGAAAGCGCGTAGGGCCGTCGGAACGGGGCCTTCAAGAATGACGGCGCCCGCGAAGCCCGAAAGGCCGGTCACCATGGCCGCAGTCCAGAAGCGCTCGGGCATCCAGCTGACGATCGCGAGCTCGTAGCCCGCGAGGCGATCGGCATCTTCCAGGATATGGTGATCGGCTTCATCGAAAGCGACGAAGCCGTGTTTCTCCAGTATCTGTCCGAAGCCCGCGGACCAGTGCGGCACGCCCTCGACGCGATAAACCTCGCGCTGGACTTCCGGCGCGGGACGCACGAACAGCATGCTCTGTCTAGACCCGCCCATCGTCAACCAATCGAGCCTTCTATCCGGGTCAGTTCTTGCGGACCGCGGCCATGACCAGCGAGCGCGCCGCCTGCTCCCACGGCACGACTTCGCCGGAGAACATGGAATAACAGGTCGGCTCGCCGGCATTTTGCCGCAGCAAGCTGCGCAGCTCGTCGGCCGGAAACATCTTCATGTAATCGACGCTCTCCGGCTTGCCCCCTTCTCGGACATTCTCGTGGACCAGTAGCACGCCGCCTGGGCACAGCATGTCCATGCAGGCTTTCAGCGTGGCGGGAACCGCGCTCCGGTCCGCATAGAGCATGCTGCCGAAGAACGAGATCACGTCGTAGTGCTGGGATCGCGGCAGTTGCGGCACCTGCTCGATCGAAACGGTGCGGAAGGCGAGGCGGCTGGCGAGTCCGGTGCGTTCAGCCAGCCACGGACCGACGATCTCGGCCTTCTTCCGGTCGTAGTCGATCACCTCATAGGTGTCGCCATTGGCCGCCATCTCGGCGGCGAAGAAGCCGTAACCGCCGCCGACGTCCAGTCCGCGATGCCGCCCGCCGAGCCCATGAGAGCGCAGGATGCAGCTCGAGATGTGACTCTTCTGATTGGCGCCGAATATCGAATATTTGTAGGTGCTCTCCGCAGCCTTCAGGCTTCCTTCACTCGGTCCGAGAATCTCCGCGAGCTTTGCGGCGAAGGCCTGGAAGCCGTTGTGAAAGCTGGCGTAGATCGAGCGGAGCGATTCGAGATCCTCGGCCAATCCCGGACCGCCCTCGAACGAGGTCCACGACCCTTTGCGCTTCTCCCGCAGGCTTGGCAGCGACTTCGCGAATTGCTGCAGGCTGAACTCGGTTCGAAAGGGGTCGGACGATTTCTGGCGCCGCGACTCGAACCAGAGTCGCCCGCCCGGTGCATCCTTCAGCAGGTGGCCGAGCCACGCAGCTGTGAAATCGTTGCTGTAAAGAATGGGGAATTCCGAAAGGACGACGATATCGGTCGTTCCGGGCTGGGTATCCGCGTAAAGATGCCGATAGCCGGGCGCTGGCTTCAGGATGCCCGCCATGGCATGGCGGATTGTGACATCGCCTTCATCAACGCGACCGGCGCAGGCTGACACGCGATCGACAACACCCCGGTAATCCAGCCGCTGATGCCCAATTATCTCGACGCGACTCAAAATTGCCTCTTCACATTCGCCGTGGCGTCCGTCCGTCCGGACGCCGACCGGGGCGAAACTTAGCGTTCACCCCTTTGAATTTCAACGCAAAGGACAGGTTACTTGCTGCTTGCGCCACGAATGGCTGCCGGAATCGAACTGCCGGTGGGGGCGGTCTGCGCGGTTTGCCCACGCCAGTCCCGGTAGAAGTAGGGCAGCAGCTGGGGACAGCCGGCATTCGCCTCCGCAATCTCGGCGTCGGCGTAGTTGACTGGCTGCTCGGCTCGTCCGGGATCGACCGGCGCGCCGAAGAACTCGGTGACGGCATCGGCGCGCTCATCGACCACGGCGCTGAAATCGATCGTCGAGTTCCGGTAAGGATCGCTGAAATCGAGGTCCGCATTGGGACGCCCGCTCAGTGCCAGGACGTCCTGCACCACGGCTGGCGATCTCATCACCAGATCCTCGAAACGAACGAACAGAAGCCTGTCTGCGATCAATCGGTCGCGGATCGCGAGCGGGCTTGAGTAGTACGATCTGATCAAGGCGTAGATTTCTGCATTCGTCGCCGACGCATAAGCGTGATCGCGGCCCGCCGCCGCCGCCTTCTGCCCCCAGCTGCGCATGGATCGCATTACGGCAACCGGATGCCGCACCATGCAGATGACCTGCGCGTCCGGAAGCAGGGCGAGTATGTCGCCGACAAATTTCGACAGGATTGGTGCCTTCAAGACGGCAAACTCGCCGCCGTTCTGCGTCCTGATCTCGGAAACGATTCCGTTGATGCAGTTGCTGAAGTGCCGCCGCACGCCGGCGGGTCCGCCGAAGAAGGCCCGGTCGTTGCGTTCGTCAAGCAATAGGCATTTGCGGTAGGTCTCCAGGATCGGGACAAGGAATGACGCCTCCGGGATCATCTTCATGGCGCCCGGAAGATTCGTGAGAAGCGCCGTCATCAATGTCGTGCCGGATCGAGGAGCGCCGACAACGATGAGAGGATTCGCGCGCCGCGCATTCTTTCGTGTCTTCCACGAAATCTGGAGCAGTTCCGCGATATTCGCCAGAGCTTGTGTTTCGGCACCCATGTTTCGCGATTGTACTCCCATAGCGGGACCTGAAGCTGCGTTTACCCCGTTCCCAAGGTCGTATAGTATAGCCTTCTCCAAGTCACTCCACATCCGCGTCAGGGTGCTGCCGGTGCGATGATGGTCGGCGGATCGTACGGTGATACGCCGTCGATGATCGTCCATGATCCGCGACCGAACCTGGCGGAGGCAAACAGCCGCTGCAGCCCCATCTCGATTGCCGCGTGACGACCCGAGACGAAGGGAAGCGCGAGGAGATGCCCGCCGACCCAAGGCAGGAAGGGGCTTCGGCGGAATGTTGCGTAGATCTCCACGCGATGGGACGGCCTGAGACTCGGTGACCGCGCGTGAAATCCGGACGTGTCTGCGACGACCAGCGTGTTCGCGGGAACGGACATGCAGACTGGGGCCGCCAGGCCGAGCGCGGCGCGGTCGCTGTCGGAGATCCGGAAAGAACCCTCGGCATGCATCCGGTCGCGCGAGACTCGCGCCGTCAGGCTCTGTTCGCGTTCCCATTCAAGCCGCGCCGCGTTCAGGCGATGCGATCCGGGAATATAGGCGAGCGGCCCGCCATCCTCGGCCACGTCGTCGAGAAACAGCCAGGCCTTGGCGGTGGGATGGAAGGTATCGGAGTGGAACTGCGTCTGCGGATCGTCGCCGTTCGGCCCCGCGGCGGCCATCACCGACTGGATCTGGTAGGTCGGCTCGCCGGCATAGGAACCTGCGTAGTGAATGAGGCCGCGGATGGAAGGGTCTTCCACCACGGCGCGCGCGGCCGGCCAGGTCATCAGCAGGTTCCGGTCGAGACCGATCCGTCGGGTGACCGTGCCGCCTTGTCGCATCTCACGGGCGACAACCTTCAGATCTTCGGCTTGGCGCCGCAAGGCGCGAAACAGCCCTTCCTCCAGTGCGTGCCGCCGCACCACAAAACCCTGTTCATCGAAGGCTTGCCGCTCGGCGGTGCTGAGCAGGCGCGCAAGTCCGCGTCGGCGATGCGCAGCCATCCGGTCAGCGGTCCGGCGGCGAAACGCGTGGAGGCCCATCTGGTTGAGGCGTCGACTGCCCATGACCGGGTTGTCGCGGAAGGATTTCGCGCCGGTAACCAGCTGCGCAAGCCAAAGCGGCGTGCTGACGATGTCGGTAATCGTGGCTCTCAACGCCGATCTCCGGTCCGAACCCGTGCCGAGGGCCGGGCAAATCCCCCTGCCACGGGTTGCCGTGTCTGATATACGCTGCGCCGGAGCATGCCGGCAGTGGAGACCATATGAGTGATCAGTTGCAACATACGCTGGCGCGCGAAGTGAGGTTGCAGGGTATCACGCTGCATGGCGGTCGCAACACCGCCATGACGCTGGTGCCGAGTCCGCCCGACAGCGGCATCGTCTTCCGACGGGGTGCCATCGCCGTCGCCGCCCATTGGCGCAACGCCGTGGCGTCGCCGCTTTGCAGCACATTGCGCATGCCCGACGGAACTGTCGTTCGCACCGTTGAGCACTTGTTGGCCGCTTTCGTCACGGCGGGAATCGACAACGCCGAAGTCATCCTCGATGGCGACGAGGTCCCGATCTGCGACGGCAGCGCGGCACCGTTGCTGGCGCTCATCGATCAGGCGGGCGCGGTGGAGCAGGAGCGGCCGCGGCGCCGGCTGCGGGTGCTGAAGCCGTTCTCGTTCAAGCGAGACGGATCGGCCTTCCGGATCGGACCGGCGGCGCAGGCCACCCTGGCGTTGACCGTTTCGTTCCCCAATTTCGGCCGCCTGCGCTGGGAAGGTCCGCTGAGCCCTGAGGTGCTGCGCGATCAGGTGGTGTCGGCGCGCACCTTCGGCTTTCTGCCGGAAGCCCTGGTGGGATGCACCTTCGGCCGCTTCCGCAGCCCGCCGCTCTTGCGCGGCGGATCGTTGCGAACCGCGCTGGTCATGGTTGGTAGACATCCGATCAATCCGAGCGATATGCCGGCCTCGGACGAACTGGTGCGCCACCGCGTTCTCGACGCGGTAGGCGACCTTGCCCTGGCGGGTGCACCGTTGCTGGGCGCGATCGCCATCTACGGCACTCGGCACACCTTCATCCGCGCCGCGCTGGAGGCTCTGTTCGCAGCACCCGGCACCCTGGCAAGCAAGTAGGGCGTTCCACTAGGATCGCCACTGACGCCTAGTCCACGCTGATCCACATGCTCACCAGCAGCAACGTGAACCAGGAGCAGTTTCGAAAGCGGAGCTGAGAATCCCTCGGCAACCAGGCCTTCACGGCATGCCAGGGAGCCGGAAGGTCCGCTCTCGGACCAGATCACAAGCCAGGTGGCAGCCTTAACTTTCAGATTTCTAGCCAGGTTTTCACCGTGCTGGCAGATACGGGGTAACGCCCGACTCCTGTTGGGGAGGCCAAATAGCTTTTTCCGCCACTTATCAAGTTATATCAATGAATTAAATAGGGTGGTGACCCGTCAGATCGACAAATCGATCGATCGACCGCAGCAGATGGCTGGCCGGAATGTGTCCTTCAAGGCTGAACTCGTAGAACAAGCTATCTTGCGCTACCCGCCGCTCACCCATCATCGCCCGATCCCCAGCTACAATCCTCAGGCTACGGAATCATGAGCACGTGGCCGCGACTAGGAGTTTTTCAACACAATCGGCGCAAAGCAGACAACCAAGAGCAGGTTCACGAAGTCAACCTTGGTGCGCGAGATAGCTGCGAACCCGATACCACCAAGCGCCGAGATGAACAACGGCAATGCTGCGGGGATCGGCGTTACGGCCGTTGTCACATTGGCGATGTCGAACGTGCCAAACGACATATTCACGGTGTCAGACACAGTGAAATTGCCGGCGCAAACATAGCTGCTCGCGCAGTCGATATTCTGAAGGGCCGCGAGCGAAGGGTTGATTGGTCCCGAAAATACCAGGTCCAAGGGGCCGTAATAATTTGAGTTTGTGGGAACGCCGGCGGTGAATGAGTAACCTCCGATAGTCGCCAGCGCATAGGTTAAAGGATAAGACCCGCCCCAGCTGACGTCGCTGCCATTGATCGTCAGAACCGCAGAGATCCCACCATATTGCTGGTCGAGCGTTCCCGGGATCGAAGTCTTGTTCTGACCTGCGTCGGTGTCGACGACCGTGACAATCTCGAACGCTTCACCTGTCAGATCGGCGCCCGCACCCAAACCGAAGAAGTTGAAATAATCGAATCCGGACGACATCGATCCAGTGACCTTCATGGTCACGGTGGCCGCTTGAGCGCAAGCTGGTGCGAGAGTCAACCCGACTGTCACGTTATATGTATTTGGGTCTACCGACACTTCGCCAGGGCTGGGAAATGGCCATTAGAAATTTAAGAAGCCTCCGGTCGCGGCGCCCTTTGGTTTTACAGAACGCAGCTAAACCCTTGATATTCTATGGTATGAAAAAGGGGCTGAATTTGTTAAACTGCGCTGAAATCAAAGCAAGTCCACGTAACTCTTAATCAGCGGGTCGTAGGTTCGAGTCCTACTGCGCCCACCATTCTCCGGGGTGTCCGGACCGGACACATAGGTAACAGGTCGTACTGGAGACATGGGTTACAACCCGGGGCCAAACGGGTTGTCTGTGGGTTGCAGGGTCTTTTGCTCCAGATCGATGAAGCCGAGATCGTAGCGCAT
>NZ_JAYRKD010000038.1:0-57172 GCF_041905885.1 Dongia sp.
AAAAGCCAGTGGTAAACTCGTGATCGTCGCAGCTTGCTGTGGCATGGGGGTGCTCCTCTTGTGTGCTTGGCAGTTCACATCTGGAGTACCCCTTCCTTGCCCTGACACAAAATCTCTTACGTCACCCCTCCGACGCCATACCGGACAAACCGCACGCATCCTGCTATAATCGCCGTGCTGTTTGACATCGTGAGTGATGTATTGAAAGTCGGCCCCGCGCGTTGGCCGTGCGCCAAGCAAGGCGAACCTTTACAGGGCCTTTACCGGGAGAGAATCGCATTCGTGCGCGCGCGGTGGCGTTTCGCCTGCGGCCTCAAGCGCTTGAGCCGACCTTTCAGCCTCAACGCGACCACCGGCGGTAAAGGTATCGCCGGTGCCGCGCGGGCTGAGCGGTTCGCTAACCCCGACCGGACCCCGACAGAATCGCACGACCCCGACCGGACCCCGACACAAACGATCAACACAGACCGGACACAGACAGATCGCACTACCCGGACCCGACCCGGACGGATCGCACGACCCAGGGCGAACGCAGACGGATCGCCAACGCAGACAGGACGCAGACGGAATCGACCATCGGTCGCCCCCGCCTCGTCCTGTTCGGCGTATTGCAGCAAGGGTTTAGCGAGCCTGGGCCAGATCCTTCCGTCGCGGCCCGTCTGTCTGGGGGCGATGCAGCCGGGCGCGCCGGATCCGCCTGGGACCCGGGACGCCGCTGCAGCCCGGCGATCGGAGCGCTACGGCATCCGGTTCTGGTTGTTGATGCAGCTTTCCTTGTTGATCGGGGTACCGCCGCAATTGGCGCCGTTGTCATCCGACCCGGACGACGTCGCGCTCGTGGTCGTGATCGGTTGCGCGCAGGCAGCGGCCAGAAGCGCAATGATGCCGATGAAACCGCAGCGCGCGAGGTTGAGAAGATTCATAGCCCTGTCCTCGAATGTTCCGAACCGACCCCGCCTCCAAGATGCGCATCGGCCTTCGACTGAGCAAGGCCGGCGGTCGATGGATCGTTCCGCTGTCCCGCGATTTCGCGCACCGGGCTGTGCGGAAGCGCTGATTTCGGTACCTGCCGGGCCTCACTTTGCCGCCGGCCGCCACCCGCATCTCCACCGGCCCCGCCGCGGCGACGAAGGCGCGCAGCCGGTCCTTCAGGGCGTCGCGGCCTACTCTGTCCACGTGACTGCGGCGCCGACGGCAAATGCGGCGCCGCCCCGCGCCGAGCGCCCGCGCCTCCGCCGGACGCACACAGGAAGCGCATAGCCGCATATTCTGCTTAATGCCGCCGCTAACCTGTTTCGCCCCGACACGCTCCGTTGTGTGTGAAGCGCCAACACCGGGTGACCGACGTCACTCCGGAGAGCGTGGTCGCTTGACCGAACCTGCAACGGCTCGCAGCATCCGCCCTCGCCACTCGACTTCGGCTCAGTCTGAGAGTCTTCTCAGTTCACGAGTTCAGGGAGAGAGCGGAATGTCCAAGCAGTCAGCGATCACACTCGACAAACACCTCGCGCTGGATAAGGCGCGGGCGAAAGCCGCGATCGATGCCATCAAGGATCGAAAGCGCCCCAAGCTCATGTCGGCCGATGTGAAGGCGCGCGGCAAAATCAGGAAGCAGCTCGGCAAGCAACTGCGGCCGCTGTTCGCCGGCGCCGGGCTCGATCTCCGCAAGCTCGACAAGGCGCTGCAGGGCAATCACGCCGAGCTCAAGAAGAGCCTCGCCCAGGACCGCGCCGCCACCGCCAAGGAATACGCGCAAGCGCATAAGGAGCGCCTGGCGGGCCTCGCCAACACCCGCGCCGCGCTGGAGCAGATCGCCGGCACCGCCTACCTCACGACGCCCATTCCGGTGGCGACGCCGTTCTTCATCGGCGCCCGGCCGGCGGGCTTCCTGGAGGATTCCAGCATCGCGCCGTTCAACAACGTGGCCAAGCCGTCGCTGCATGTCACCCAGAACACCGACGGCCGGACCGCCAAGATCAGCTTCTACTTCGCCTGGCAGAATCCGATCGACTTCCTGGCGGTCCTCAACTGCAGCGCCGACGTGATCGTGAACGGCCATGTCCGCAACACCGCCGAGGACGGCTGGTTTACCGGCGGCACCGCCCGGGTCAAATTGCGGACCGAGCTCAACGTCTTCATCGGCCCGCTCACCATCTCCTTCCAGCAGGGCCAGAAGGCCAACATCGACACCATCAGCGCCGAGGGCGGCGGCATCTTCGACGTCGGCGCCGTCGGCGACCGGGACGTCTCCGCCAGCACCCATCTCAGCGCCGCGAACATCCAGGTCGAGGGCAGCCGGATCGCCGTGTTCGAGGTGGCCTTCATCGCCGACTATTCGATCGACGACGGCAGCATCGACATCGATTTCGCCAGCGGCGACCGCTCGGTGATCGTCCCGGCGCTGAACATCGAGCTGCTGACGCCGCCCGGCCCCAGCCTCCAGCCGCCCTTCGTGCTGGAGCCCTTCACATCGGTCATCGGGAGGTGAGTGCCATGAAAAGGATCCAGCTCGAAAAAGCCAAGACCGCGAAGACCAAAGGCACCGGCACCGCGCCGGTCAAGCTCGACAAGCAGCAGGTGAAGGCGCTGATCGACAAGATCAAGGACCGCAAGGGGCCGGAGCTCGAGCTGCTGCAGATGGAGCGGGAGTCGAAGCAGGCAAAGCTGCGGCGCAAGCTCGGCAGGCAGTTGCGGACCGAGTTCGCCGGCGCCGCCTTCGATGCCAGGAAGATCGACAAGGTCCTGGCCGGCAACCAGGCCGAGCTCAGCGCCGTCCTGAAGAAGGAAGCCGCCGCCGCGGCGAAGAAGGCCGCGCCGATCATCAAGCGGCAGCAGGCGGGCATCGCCAACACCCGGGCTGCGCTGGAGCACATCCGCTACCAGCCGCATCTCACCACGACGATCCCGATCAGCACCCCGTTCCTGATCTACGCGACGCCGGTCGGCATGCTGAGCGACACCCATACCGAGCCGTTCAACAACTTCGCCAAGTTCTTCTACACCAGCGACCGGAACACCGCCTATGACAGCGTGGTGGTTAAGTTCTTCTTCGCCTGGCAGAACAACTCCGACTTCCTGGCGGTGATCAACTGCAGCACCAGCCTGATTGCGAACGGTCTCCTCATCGACACCGCCGAGCCGGGCTGGCTCTTCCCCGGCAGCGCCTGGATCGAGGCTTGGGCCAGGCTGACGGTCTACATGGGCACGACCACGATCAACTACCAAGGCAGCCAGCAGAAGCAGATGGGCCAGGTCTACACCGAGGCCGGCTATTCGGAGTTCGGCGCGCCGGGCAGCATCAATTCCGTGGACCTTGTCGGCAGCTTCGATCTCTCCGCCAGCAACATCGCCGTGGACCCCGGCCGGATCGTCGTCTTCGAGGTCGCCTGCAGCGCCGACTGGTGGATCGACTTCGGCGGCTCGATCACGCTGGACTTCAACTCCAACGTGGCCGCACGCCAGCTCCTCTGCCCCTCCCTGCAGGTCGAGCTCCTGACCGCACCGCAAGGCGGCTTCAACCCGGTCGCCGGGGGCTTCGGAAACGCCGTTCTCGGCTGAGCCTCCTGGAATCTGGAAACTGCGGCGCCGGAGGCAACCCCGGCGCTGCTTTTGTTTTGACGATTGCGGGCGACATCGCTCGGAATAGTCTGAACGGCGAGAGAGCATGCGTCATGGCATCCATCCGCTACATCGTGACGGACATCGACGCCGCGGTGGCATTCTACCGTGATCGCCTCGACTTCGCGGTGGACATGCACAATCCCGGCAAGTTCGCGGCGCTCCAGCGCGACGATCTCACCCTCTACCTGAGCGCACCGGGGGCCGGAAGCGGCGGCAGCGCTGGCGGCAGGCCGGAGCCCGGCGGCTGGAATCGCTTCATGATCGTCACCCAGGACATCGACGCGCTGATCGGCCGGTTGACTGAGGCTGGCGCTCGGTTCAGGGGCGAGATCAGCGAAGCCGGCGCCGGCCGCGCCCGGCTTCTCGAAGATCCCTCCGGCAACCTGATCGAGCTCTTCGAGTTCAAGAAGAAATAGGCGCAGCGGCGCGGCGATGATTCGACCGGCTACAGCCGCCCCAGCTCCGCCGCCGCCCCGGCGCTTTCGATGAAGTTGCGCGGGCAGACGTCGCGCGCATGCTCGAAGCGCTGCCGCGCCGTCGCCAGGCGGCCGGCAATCAGCTCGAGCTGGCCGATGTAGTAAGCGGCCTGGCAGTCCTGCTCGTTGGCGGTCTTCGGGTCCGGATTCTCGGCCGCCTTCAGCAACTCCGCCGCGGTGATGCGCCCCTGGTAGTAGCGCAGGATCGGCCCCGGCCACGCCGCGAGGTCGAGGCCGTCGGCCGCCGTGTCGAGTGCGCTTGCGCCGTCCTTGCCGTCGCGCATCCGCGCCAGATAGAGGAGGATCGCGGTATGGCCCTGCATCACATCTGCGTTCGATGAGTGCGCGAAGGCCTCGGCCGCCTCCGCAAACCGCCCCAGCCCGAACAAAGCCGCGCCAATGTTCCAGGATGCATTATCCGTGTATTCATCCGGGTCCAGCCGACGCGCCCGCTCGAGGTCCGGGATGCCCAGCTCATAGTCGCCCTTGCGGCTATAGACCCGGCCGCGTTCGTAGAAGGCATCGGCATAGTCCGGATTGATCCGGATCGCCTGGTCGAGATCCGCGATCGCCCGGTCGAAGTCTTGCTTCAGCTTGTAAACCCGGCCGCGCCCGTAGTGGCTGGTCGCATTCCCCGGGTCGAGCCGGATCGCTTGGTCGAAATCCGCCATCGCGCGGTCGTAGTCCTTTTGGTCCGAATACGCGGCGGCGCGCAGCGCATAGCTCCAGGCATCGTTCGGATCCCGCTGGATCGCCTGGTCGAGCGCTTCGATCGCCCGCGCGTTGTCACCCTTGCCGACATAGACCATGCCCCGGCCCTTGAAACCGTCGCCGGCATTGGGCAGCAGCTTGACCAGGAGATCATAGTCCGCGAGCGCCTGGTCGAACGCTTCCTTGGCGACATGGGCGGCGCCGCGCGCGTTATAGACCTGGGGATCGTCCAGCTTCAGCCGGATCGCCGCGTCGTAGTCCGCTATCGCCCGATCGTATTCTTCGCTGCTGGCATAGGCGAGGCCCCGGCTGAAATACGCATCCGCATCATCCGGCCCGAGTTCGATCACCGCATCGAAATCCGCGATCGCCTCCCGGTAGGCGTCCCGGCGGAGATGCACCCTGCCGCGGTGACGAAGGGCGTCGACGTATTTCGGGTCGAGGCGGATCGCCTGGTCGTAATCCACCAGCGCCTGGGCGTCATCCTGGGTTTCATGGATGAGGCCGCGACTATAGTAGACCCCGGCGTCGTCCGGCGCGAGGCGGACCGCCTCATCGGCATCCTGGACCGCGCGGTTGTAATCGCCTTGGACGAGATACGCCGCCGCACGGCTCTTGTAGAGCGCCGCGGTGGCAGGCGCGAGCCGCTTCGCCTGACCGAAATCCTGCATCGCCCGGTCGAAGTCGCCCGTCATGCTGTAAGCCAATCCGCGATTGAGAAAACTGTCGGCATCGTTCGGCCTCAGCCGGATGGCCTGGTCGAAGTCCCGGATCGCGGGGACATATTCACCCTTGGCGTTGTAGGCCAGCGCGCGGTTGTAGACGCCCTCGTACAGGCCCGGGTCCAGCCGGATCGCCCGGTCGAAATCCTGGATCGCGCGATCGTAGTCGTCCTTCTGCAGATAGGCACGGCCGCGGTCGCAATAGGCCACCGCGTAATCCGGCTTCACGCGGATCGCCTGGTCATACTCGGCGATGGCGCGGTCGTACTCGCCCTTGCCGTCATAGGCGTTGCCGCGGCCCTCATAGCTTTCAGCCTCTTGCGGGTCCAGCCGGATCGCCTGGTCGAAGTCCTGCAGCGCCTGATCGTGCTCGCCCTTCTTGTTATAGGCGATGCCGCGGTTCCGATAGGGCACGGCGGCGTCGGGGATCAACCGGATCGCCTGGCTGAAATCCTCGATCGCCCGATCGTATTCCGCCTTTGCGACATAGGCGATGCCGCGTTGGTTGTAGGCTGCGGCCTCCCCCGGCTTAAGCCTGATCGCCTGGCCGTAATCCTGGATCGCGCGATCGGATTCGCCGTTGCCGGCATAGGCATCGCCGCGGCCGACCAGCGCCCGCACCATGTTCGCGTCGGAGAGCGCGCCGGAGTCGATGGCCTGGCTGCAGAGGTTGAGCGCGGTGTCGAGCGCGCGATCGGCGGCATCGACACAGGCATCCGCCTCCTCGGTGCCGTCGGAACAGGCGCCGGCAAAGAGGCTCAATCCGGCTGCAACCAGCAGCGCCGTCAAACGTCGCATCGCCATCAACTCCCAGGTCCCTGGCGTTTTCGACGATCCCATGCGGGGCGTCAAGACGCGCGTCGCCCGTGAAGGCCATCATCCGGCCATAGTTCCTCGGCAACAATGCCCGGTGCTTCGATCCTCAACCGCCGGTTCCTGGAGAAATCCCCATGGGCCTTCGCGCCGCCCTGCTTGCGACCTTGCTCCTCGCCCTCACCTCCGCCGCTGCCCCGGCGCAGGCCTGCATGGCGGTGGCGCCGCTCGAACCCGCCGATATCAAGTATGCGGATGTTGTCGTGATCGGGCGCATCGCCAACTACACCATCGTGCTCGACCAGGCCTGGCGGGAGGAGATGAAGAAGCGCGCGCAAGAGCCGGGCATTTCACCCGAGCTGAAGGAATTCTACCTGACGGATCGCGGCTTCTTGACCGACTATGCCAAGTTCGACGTGCTGGTCGACGAAGTGCTGGTCGGCAAGGCGCCGGAAGCCCTGACCGTCACTTGGGACAACTCCACCTTCTCGGAGCCGGAGAGCATGCCTTCCGGTCCCTTCCTGATCGCACTGACCGATCCGAGAAAGGGCCTGATGCTGCCGCTGCGCGGACCCAGCGCCACGATCATGCCCAACCCCGAACCGGCCGCTCTGACGGTGCTGCAGGCGCCCTGCTCGGACGCCTTCATCTTCGAAACCACCAGCGAAGAGGCCCGCGCCAGCCTGCGGATTCTGGGCCGCTGACGCGGACTCTTACCTTGTCCCGGCCTCACGCCGATTTCTCGGTGATTTGAGGCAATTGCCGCTCACCGCTTTGCGATCTGCCGCTGCGGAATCCGTTGAACGCGGCTTCACCGCGACGCGACACGTCTGTTGCTCCGGGCGAGGCTGTCTCGCCGGGCTGACAAGGGAGAGCAACATGGAATGGTTTTCGCGTCCCCGTATCGCCGGCAGCTTCGCGGCCGGCCTCGTGATCGGTCTCAGCCTGGTTTCCACGACGGCCCTGGCCGAGGTGCGCCAGGTCGGCGGCACCAAGGCCAACTGGGACAAGGCTTGCCAGAGCAACAAGGACTGCATGCCGGTCGGCGATCTCGGCGGCGGCGTGAACGGCTATTTCGTGCATGACGGCAAGGGCGGCGGCACCTCGGTCTGGTGCAACGACAACAAGTGCGTCGCCGACCATCGTCCGATCAAGCCGGGCAGGGACGCCGTGCAGATCCTGCAGCAGCCCACGCTGCAGATGGGCGGCGCGGGCGGCGTCAAGCAGCCGACCGGCGGCGAGAGTCCGGCGACGCTGCTCGACCTGCGCTGAGACCCGGACGGCGGGAACCACCCGGCCGCCCGCCGGTTTGCTGACGAGTTAGTGCCGCTCTCTGCGCCAAAGGCGCGGCGGAAAGCGCTCGGCCTGGCCCTGCAGCGAGAGGTTTCCAAATGGTTTCGACAGCCCGACGCGTTTCCAGCCACACGAGTTCCGACGTCAACGCGCGGATTCGGGACGATATGGTCGCGGGCCTGCGTCATTACGCCGACCATCCCGACGAAATTGATCAGCGTCTCGATGAGCTCGATCGGGAATGGGACATCGAGCGGGCGATCGAGGCGAACGCGTCTACACTCGCCCTCACCGGCGTGGTGCTCGGCGCGACCGGCGACCGGCGCTGGCTGATCCTGCCGGCGCTGGTGACCGCCTTCCTGCTGCAGCACGCCGTCCAGGGCTGGTGCCCGCCCGTGCCGGTGTTGAGGCGCCTCGGCTTCAGAACCGCAGACGAGATCAACCAGGAGCGCTACGCCCTCCGGGCCCTGCGCGGCG
Organism: Dongia sp.; assembly: GCF_041905885.1. NCBI lineage: Bacteria > Pseudomonadati > Pseudomonadota > Alphaproteobacteria > Rhodospirillales > Dongiaceae > Dongia > Dongia sp. Next base: position 8,114 of record NZ_JAYRKD010000038.1, read on the forward strand.
ATCTTGCCGGCGGCGAGGATCGAGGACCGGGACGGGTGAAGGCGGTCCTCAAGTTCGCCGGACTCAAGAGCTAGGCACGTTGCGCCGCGCAGCGCGCTGAGCCCGCACACGGGCCGAATTGCAGGCGCTTCCCAAGATGACACGCGCGCGTTGCCGCCCGAGAACATTTGCGGTACAATCATCGGATGTCGAAAATCGCGGCAAGTGCATTGCATCGCCCACCCCGACGGGACCCCGACAGAAACGCGCAACCCCGACCGCAGGCTTACCGCTGCGCATAACCCCCACCCGACCCCCACAGGAACGCGCAACCCCCACGGGACCCACACCGGAACCGCGATGACGGATGCAACGATCAGGCCTGACACCATCGATCGGCTGGAAGGCGCAGTGCCGGCGGCCCTGGCGATGATGGCCGGCCTGCAACTCGGCGTCTTCACCCGGCTGGGCGACGGCCCGCTGGACACGGCGGCGCTTGCCGCGCGCATCGGCTGCGGCGAGGAACGGCTGCAACGGCTGCTGCATGCCTTGGTGGTCGCCGGCCTGCTGGAGAAGCGCACCGACGACGCTTTCGCCAATACGCCGGAGGCCGACACCTTCCTGGTCGAGGGGCGTCCGCGATACCGCGGCAGCATGCACGCACTCACCGCCCATCTCTGGGAGACCGATCTCAAGACGGCGCAGTCGATCCATGCCGGGGCACCGGCGGCAGCGCATGACTTCTCGAAGGCGCCGGATGAAGCGCTGCTGAAACTGTTCACGGAGCTGCATCCCGGCACGATTTCCACCGCCAAGGATCTGCTCCAGGTCTTCGACTTCAGCGCCGCCCGCGCGGTCATCGACATCGGCGGCGGATCGGGCGGATTGGTGGCGACGCTCTGCGCCGCCTTTCCCGCGCTGCAGGGGACCTTGCTGGAGCTGCCGCGCTGCGCCGGCCTGATCGAGCCGCTGCTGCGCGCGACGCCGGGCGGCGAGCGCGTGACGATTGAGGCCGGCGACATCGTCGCAACACCGCTCGCGCCCGAGCGATATGATGCCGCGATCCTGCGGGCGCTGGTACAGGTGCTGGGCCCCGACGAAGCGGCCCGGGCGATCCGCCACGCCGCCGCAGGCCTCCGCCCCGGCGGCGCACTCTACATCATCGGCGGCGGCATCCTGGACGACAACCGGCTCGGCCCGGAAGAAGCGGTCTATCTCAACCTCACCTTCCTCAACTTCTACACCGAAGGCCGCGCGCATACCGAAAGCGCGCATCGCACGTGGCTTGCTGAAGCCGGCTGCGGGGCGGTCCGGCGGCTGCGCCTGCCGAGCGGCCGCGGCGCCATCGTCGCCACCAGGCTCTGAACGAAAGTTTTCGCATGAAACCGGTCGAAGCGCTTGAGATCGCCATCCTGGTAGACAACACAACCGACTCCCTCTCTTCCAACCCGGATTTCGTCGAGACCGAGTTCGCCTTCCTGCGGCGGCACGGGATGAAGTGGCTTTCCGGCAAGTGCCTCTGCTGTGCCGCGCATGGTCTCTCCTGCCTGATCACGACGAAGACCGCCGGCACGTCGCACACTCTCCTATTCGACACCGGTCCGGATGAATGGGTGTTCGAGCGCAACGTGACGCGGCTCGGTGTCGATCTCGGCAGCGTCGAGGCCATGATGCTGTCGCATGGGCATTGGGATCACGGCGGCGCCATGCCGCGGGCGCTGCAGATGATCACGCAGGCGAACGGCGGCAGGAATGTGCCGGTCTACCTGCATCCGGAAATGTTCGCGCTGCGCGGCACCCGCACCAAGGACGGCGGCATCTTCCCGATGGAGAAGGTGCCGAGCGTCGACGTGCTCGCGGGTTGCGGCGGCGACGTGGTGGTCACGCGCGACGAACAGTCGGCCCTGGACGGCGCCTTCCATATCAGCGGCGAGATTCCACGCGTGACCGCCTTCGAGCGCGGCATGCCGGGCCAGCATCGCCAGAAGCCGGACGGCAGCTGGGAGAAGGACGAGCTCCTGCCGGACGAGCGCTTCGTCTCGGTCCACGTCGCCGGCAAGGGCCAGGTCGTGTTCACCGCCTGCTCCCATGCCGGGTTGATTAACGTGCTGCTGGCAGCGCGGGCGCGCTTTCCGGACGTGCCGCTCTACGGCGTGTTCGGCGGCTTCCATCTCTCCGGCCTCACCGAGGCGATCATCCCGGAGACGGTCGCGGCCCTGGCGCAGTTCGACCTCAAGCTGATCGCCGCCGGCCACTGCACCGGCTGGCGCGCCGTCAATGCGCTCAGCGACGCCTATGGCAGCGCGGTGGTGCCCAGCGCGGTCGGAAAATACTACCGGTTGTAGCAGCGGGCGGCCGCGCGGTCGGCCATACCGCACACACACGCCCGTATGCCCCACCCAGCAGGACGGGCGTTAGGTCCGTCGGCGGGATCATAAAGAATTACTACCTCCGGTCGACTTTGCGCTTATGCAGTCTCTCTATCTGTGGTACCAGACATCGTTCCTACGGGGACCAGGAACCGGCTTGGCGTCTGGGCGATTTTGCCCTCCATCGGCAATGGGGGAACCTATCATGCTGTTCAGAACACTCCTCGCAGGGCTTGCGGTATTGGCCAGCGCCTTCCTCGGTCTGCAAGGCGCGGTTGCGCAAACCCAGAACGACTCCTTCATGGCCGCCAAGGCGCTGAGCCCTGATGGACTGAAAGCCTTCTCCGACAGCACGCGTTTTTTCGCTACCCTCACGTCGCACAACGGCAAGTACGTGCTCAACAACGCGACCCGCGTGAAGGCCTCGAAGATCGACAGCGTCAACGGCGTCAACACCCGCGTCGATGACGGAATCCTCACCATCCCGCCGATCCGCTGGGGCAACTACAAGACCTATGAGCTGGATTTCGTCGCATCGCAGACTCCCTCGGCGTTCAACCGGATCTACCTGGAGCAGCTGGACACGACGCTTCCCGAGTGCCGGCCGTGCTTCATCATTCACCGCACCATCGAAGATGCCTCGACCGTGACGAACGACAAGGATTGGGTGCTCGGCACCGTCGCGGCGACTGACCAGGACGGAACGGCCTGGCAAGGAATCTATCTCGGCGGCAAAGAGGATGGGAGCGGCCGGAAATACCTCCCGGTCGGCACACCGATCTGGCAGCGCCAGTCGGCCGGCGACATTGCCGGCATCGGCCTGGCCTTCTCGGACTTCTACCCGCGCCTGGTGCTCCGCCCGGCCAACCCCAGCGATCCGACTTCCACCGCCTGGCAGATCGCTGAGCTGAAGGGCAACGCCTGGACCGGCAAGCTCCTCTATGTCTCGGGTGACCCCAACGAGCTGTTCGGCCTGGTCCAGGTGGTCCGGAGCCCGGATTGGACGCGCTACGGCCTCTGGGACGCCTCGAACGCGAGCCCGACCTACGCCAATTTCGAGATCCGGCGCCCGCTCGGGATCGTCGCCTCGGTACCGGTGGTTCGCAGCGGCAAGGATTTCATCGACGCACCGCTCTACAACATCGACGCCACCGTCACGGTCAAGAGCGCCTCGACCTTCGCCGGCATGGCGGGACTATCCTTCAACATGAATGCGGCGCCGCTGACCCAGTTGGACCAGCGCTTCACCTACCCGGGCTTCATCGCTTTCGTGCCGCAGGTTCCCGAGCGCCTCGCGATGACCCTGCCTAACGGCAGCGTCCTGAAGTTCCCGCTCGACTACAACGGCTCCTTTCCCGGCCTTGTCTTCGGCATCCGCGGCGCCGCGCCGGGCAGCTGCACCGAGCGCGGCATGCTCGACTACCCGGTGACGGGCGGCATCAGCGATTTCCTGGCCAATCCCGACGACAAGATCGGAAGCTGGGTGGTCTGCAGCCTGCCCTGGGCTTGGGAGCTCAACAAGCCCTACAAGCTGCGGCTCTGGATCACCAACAACGGGGCCTGGGGCGCCTGGGTGTCCGATGCCGATGGCAGCAACGGGCGGCAGATCGGCCTGCTCACCATCCCGCAGGATCAGTTCGGCAACAAGCAGCCGCGCATTGCGAGCGCCGCCGCCTTCGTCAGCGTTCGCTCGCCGCAGGCTTGCGACAAGGTGGCGCCGCTCGAGATCACCGTCGAGAAACTGGTCGGCGACGCGAACCAGGCGCAGCTGGCCTTCGGCACCCCGGGCAAGAAGGATTGTCCCGGCCTGAAGACCGCGACGAGCTGCTCGGGGGGCAGCTGTACTTTGGGCGTGCAGTAACCGGTCAGGCCTCACCGTCCCAGTAGCGGCGCGTCGCGGCCTTGTCGAAGACGTGCTGGCGCTCGTCGAGCCCCGGGACCGCGAGCTTGTTGGAATCGGGATAGACGCAGACATCGGCGGGCTTGCGCTCGCCGATGATCAGATAGCGACAAGGGCCGCTGCCGCTGTTGAGAAAGGAGTGGGCGACCTTCCTTCCCGCCGGGAAGCAGACATAGTCGCCGGGCTTCATCACGTGGCGCTCGTCGCCGTTCTCCGCGCTGGTAAGCAGCAAGGTGACCTCGCCTTCCAGGACGATCGCCTGCTCCTCCTCCAGCATGTGATAGTGGCGCGGGAAGAGCCGTTTCCCCGGCGCCGGGGATTCGATCGCCATGCCGACATGGTAATCCCCGCCGACCGCCGCATAGGTCAGGTGCCTGGTTCGACCGCCGAACTTCTCGGCGGTCAAGCTCTCTTCCCAGGCCACGGAATCCGAAGCGATTGGCGGCTTCGGCGAGAGGTCCGGATCCTCGGCTTCGACCTTGGCGTCGGCGGGCGGCCGCTCGCCCGCCGGCAGGCCGGTATCCTCGCCGTCCCAGTAGTTGCGGGTGGCGGCGAGGTCGAGCAACGCGCGGCGGCCAAGCGGGCGGACCAACACCTTGTTGGTGTCGGTATAGACCACGACCTCGTTCGGGCTGTTCTCGCCGACGATGACATAGCGGCAGGGCCGGTCGCCCTCGTTGATCAGCGTATGCCCCGCCTTCTGCCCGGCGGGGAAGCAGACATAGTCGCCGGCCTGCATGCGGTGGGTCTCGGCGCCGAGACGCAAGGTCAACGCGCCTTCAAGGATGAAGACATGCTCCTCCTCGATGAAATGATAATGCGCCGGTGCGGTCCGCATCCCGGCGGGCAGTTCCTCGATCGCGACGCCGACGTGATAACCCTCTCCGACCGCCGCCAGGGTGAGATGCTTGTAGCGGATGTTGAAGTTCGGCACGTCGTCGAACGCCGTCCAGGGCACGTCGTCGCTGCGGATCGGCTTGATCGGTCTCTCGGATGGATTCTCGGACAACATGGGAATGGCAGGCTCCGCTTCGCTCCGGGGGAGCCGGAGTTTGGCCGGAGCCTGCGCCCGGTTCAATGCCTCATGCAAAAGCCAGCGCAGCGGACTCCGCCTTGCGCGCGACCGGCGCCCAGTCATGCTCCGGGAAGAAATGCGGCACCGCGCGGTCGATGTAACCGGCGAGATTGGCATGCGCCAGGCCGATCTGGCGCAGCGGCGAGTCCAGCGCGCCGTTGAGCAGCGTCGCCAGCATGCCGGTCATCGCCGCGTCGGTGCCGCAGGGCTGGTCGCCCATCAGCCAGGCGCGCTTGCCGAGCAGAGCAGACAGCGCCTCCAGGGTGCGGCCGCCGAGCGCGGCGATCTGCTCCGGCGCGTGCCGGCCCATGCCCTGGGCCTGCAGATAGCCCAGCACCTTGGCGCGCGCGCCCTGCCGGATCTTGTCGCGGATCGCTTCGGGGGCATTGTCGAAGAAATGCGCCGGGCCGTTGTTGAAGTTCTCCTCGATGCCCCAGCGCATATGCAGGCAGCACCAGTAAAGATGATCCTCGATCATGCGCTCGACCGCCCAGGCCTCGGCCCGCTCGACCGCATCGAGGCCGCGGTCGAAGTCGAAGCCGTATTTGCGCGCGACATGGGCGCGGATGAAGCTGGTATCGGCGACGATCTCCCCGTCATCGTCGATATAGGGCAGCTTGCCCTTCGGCCCCTGGTCGGGACCGGCGATGCTCTTGCTGTAAGCGAGGCCCGCCATGCGCAGCAGGATCTCGCCTTTCATGACGAAGGGGCTGCCGTCCGGCATGCCGAGATAGGGGCCGAAACCATAGAGGGTGATCATTGCGGGTCTCCTTCGCGGGGGTTGCCTGACCCCTGAAATAGCCGCCCCCTGTTGCCAGCCTGCTGTCAGCAGCACGGAACCCTGCTGCCACCATGCTGTCAGGAGCGATCTGGCAGCATGCTGTCATCAGGAGGTGTCAGGTGCGGAAAGCGGACCGGCTGTTTCAGATCATCCAGATATTGCGGCGCGCCCGGAAGCCGATCACGGCCGAGGCGATCGCCGAAGAACTCGAGACTTCCAAGCGCTCGGTCTATCGCGACATCGCCACCTTGATGGCGCAACGGGTGCCGATCCGCGGCGAGGCCGGGATGGGCTATGTGCTGGATTCCGGCTTCGACCTGCCGCCCCTGATGCTGACCCCGGAGGAGATCGAGGCCGCGGTCCTGGGCGCGCAATGGGTGATGGCGCGGGGCGATCCCGGACTGGTCCGCGCCGCGGAGGACCTGGTGGCGAAGATCGCGGCCGCCGTGCCGGAGCGCCTCCGGCCTTTGGTGCTTGATCCCTCGACGCGCACCCGCAGCGACCGGCTGCCGATCCCGCCGGACATGATCGACATGGTCGAGGTGCGGCGCGCGATCCACGCCAGCCGCAAGATCCAGCTCGGCTATCGCGACGAGAAGGGCGAGGAGACGGCGCGCAAGGTCTGGCCGATCGCGATCGGCTATCTCGAGACCGTGCGCATGATGGTCGGCTGGTGCGAGATGCGGCAGGATTTCCGCCACTTCCGCACCGACCGCATCACCACGGCGGAGTTCCTCGACGAGCGCTATCCGGAACGCCCCGCGGTGCTGCGCGCCCGGTGGCGCGCAACCCTGCGGGACAAGGTGCCGGCGAAGGCCTGACTACTTCGCCTTCTCCGCGATCCCGGCCAGGCCGGCGTCGTAGATGCCGCCGATCACTTCCATCGCCTTGTCGTCCGGCGCGTCCTTGGCGTCGAACTTGCCGACCCAGGTGATGGTCGAGCCGCTGCCGTTGGCCGCGACGGAGATGGTCGATGCATAATTCTGCACCGGCAGCGGGCTCTCGACGATGGTGTAGCCGTAGGAATGCGCCGCGTCGTCCCAGGCCGACTGCTCTTCCAGGATCGAGCCGCCGCCCTTGAGGGAAAGCAGGCGGAAGGTCTTGCCGTCCTTCTGCTGCAGCTCGCATTTCTCGACCGCCGGATGCCACGACCCGATGCCGCAGAAATCGCCGATCGCCTGCCAGACCGCGTCGGGCGCGGCGGCGACGTCGAGACTCTTCTTCACGTCCAAGGCCATGGCGGAACTCCCAAAGGCGGCGACCGCGAACAGCGTCGTCGCGGTCAGCGTGATACGCGATTTCATGATTCCCCTTCTCCTCCCAATTGCCGAATTGCGCGTCGGCATTGCCTCCACCATAGGAAGAAAAGAAGCAGGGCATATTGGACTTTGGTTTGACGCGGCTTAGGCTGATGCCGGTCTTGATGAACCGGGGAACCTCAGATGAAAACCCTGCTTTCGGCCTGGCCGTTCTGGGCCCTGCTCTCCGCCGCCTTCGCCGCGCTGACCGCGATCTTCGCCAAGGTCGGCGTCGAGAACATCAATTCGGATTTTGCCACCTTCATCCGCACCGTGGTGATCCTGGCCGTCCTCGCGGCGATCCTGACGCTCGGCGGCGAATGGCAGCCCTTCGGCAGCGTCTCGGGCAAGACCTATATGTTCCTGATCCTGTCGGGTCTCGCGACCGGCGCCTCCTGGCTCTGCTATTTCCGGGCGTTGAAGATCGGCCAGGCGGCCCAGGTGGCGCCCATCGACAAGCTCTCGGTGGTGCTGGTCGCGCTGTTCGGCGTGGTCTTCCTCGGCGAACGGCTGAGCGGCCTCGGCTGGCTCGGCATCGCCCTGATCGCGGGCGGCGCGGTGCTGATTGCGCTGGAGGCCTGACCTTACTGGATCACGCCGATCCGCTTCAGGAACTCGTGCTCGGTCTCGCGGCTGTGGTCGCCGGCGAAGGCGTAGCCCTGGGGCTTCGCGTCGATGTAGATCTCGCCGCCCATCTCGAACTTCGCCTGGTCGTCGAAAGCACCGATGCTCATGATGTACATGTCGGGCTGGAACAGGTGATAGAAGAGATGGCTGCCGCATTTCTTGCAGCTGCCGCGCTCGGCGAAGTCCGAGGACCTGTAGCGCAGGATATCGCCGTCGCCCTTGAAGGTGATGCCGCCGACATGGACCGACATGGTCGGCCCGCCTGCGTGGCGGCGGCACATGCCGCAATGGCAGACATGCATATGCGTATCGACTTCGGTCGCGGTGAAGCTGACAGCGCCGCAGAGGCATTGGCCGGTGGCGGACGGAAGCGTGCTCATGCGTTTCTCCCCGGTTTGGGCGCATTCTCGACCGCCTGGCGCAGCCAGGTCAAACAGGATTGCACGGCATGTCGCGACTTGAAGGTCTTCGGGTAGAGCAAGGCCTGCAGCCAGTAGCCATCGACCAGCGCGCTCAGCATGCCGATCAAGGCCGCGGCCTCCTTCTTCGACGGGACGATCCGCAGCATCTCCGCCTCGAGGTCGCGGTGATAGCGGCGCTCGACCCTAACCGCGGCGCTGCGGAACCGGTCGCGCAGGCCGGAATCGACCCAGAAGGTGAACCAGACCGCCAGCTTCTCGGCGGTGAACACCTCGGCGCCGAAATAGGCATCGACCATCGCGGTGATGCGGTCCCAGGGCTCCGGCCCCGCCTCGGCGACGCGCGCCTTCCAGGCCTGGTCGAACTCGTCGGCGAGGTGATTGAACGCGGCTTCCAACAGCAGGTCGATGGACTTGAAGTGGAAGTTCATCAACCCTTGTGAGGCGCCCGCCCGCTTTGCGACCTTGCCGACGGTGCAGCCGGCGTAGCCGTGCTGGGCGATGACATGGATCGCCGCTTCGATCAGCTCCTTGCGGCGGGTGGCCCGGATCGCCGGATTCTGGCCGAGGGCGCGGCGCTTGCGCTTGAAGGTGCTCAAGCCGCCGCCCTCACGCCTTCTTGCGCGGCGGGTCGAAGAACATGCGGTTGGTCACCGTGCAGCGGGCCATCAGGCGCTCGATCTTCTTTTCCTTCGGGTACCAGATCTCGGTCCAGATCTCGGTGCCCGGTTTCGCATAGGCTGGTGGCACTCTGGCAAAGGCGATGCTCTTCTTCAAGATCGGCGACCACATCCCGGAGGTGGTGAGGCCGATTTCCTGCTTGGCGGCTTTGTCGGCATAGAGAAAGGACCCGCCGATGGCGGGCTTCCGGCCCTCGACCTCGATCCCCATCAGGATGTGCCGGGAGCTGACCTTGGCCTTCTCCTGCTGCAGCGCCCTCTTGCCGACGAAATAGGCCTCTTTCTTCAGGCCGACCGCCCAGCCGATCCCGGCCTCGATCGGGCTTTCGCGCTGGGTTGGGCGGATCGCATGCATGGCGCCGATATAGTCGGCATCGACCAGGATGAAGCCCGCCTCGATCCGCACCATGTCGAGGGCCTGGCTGCCGATCGGCGCGATCTTGAAGGGATCGCCGAGCTTCATCAGCCGGTCCCAGAGCCATGGCGCGCTCTCCGGCTTCACCCAGAGCTCGTAGCCGAGATCGCCGGTGAAACCGGCGCGGTCGATGCGCAGCCAGTGATTATCGACCGTGGTTTCCATGATGCCGAAATGCGGCAGGCTCTCGATGCCGCCGACGCCCATGACTTTCAGGAGATCGCGCGAGGTCGGGCCTTGCAGCGCCAAGCCGCAGAAGCGGTCCGAGACCTCCTCGATCTCGACATTGAAGCCATAGGCGCTTTCATGCAGCCAATGGAGCTGGTGCAGTGCCGCGTTCAGGATGAAGTCATTCTCGCCGAGGCGGAAGATCGTCCCCTCCTCGATCATCTTGCCGTCGTCGTCGCACCAGGCGGTGTAGGCCGCCTGCATCGGCCTGACCTTGGTGATGTCGCGAGTCAGCAGGAAGTTCATGAACCGCGCCGCATCGGCGCCACGGACCGAATACTTGATCAGCGGCGAGACGTCGTAGAGCGTGCAACCGGTCCGGACAGCGAAGTATTCGGCCGAAACGGAATCGAAGAAAGCCGGCGAGTAGGTGCCCATCCAACGGATCCAGCCGTTGCCGTGCATCAGCGCTTCCATCGGCTCATGGAACGGCGTCTTCTTGAGGAAGGGCCTCAGGTGCTGGACGTGGGTCATGCCGCGGCCCTCCGCGTCTTCAGGGATTTGAGGATCTCGCGCGCCGCGTTGGCACCGGCGGCACCGGAGACATTGCCGCCGGGATGCGCCCCGGCACCGCAGAGCCAGAGACCCGGGATCGGCATCCTGTATTGCTGGTACTGGCCGGCCGGGCGGAGGAAGAACATCTGGTCGAGGGTGACTTCGCCCTGGTGCCACTGGCCGCCGGCGAGGCCGAATTGCGCCTCGAGATCGTGCGGCGTCAGCACCTCGGAGCCGACGACGCGGGTGCGCAATCCCGGCGCCAAAACGTCGAGCGTGTCGATCGTGCGCTCCAGCACCTGGCGGCGTGCCTCATCCGGCGCGGTCTCGCGCAGCTTGTACGGCGCATACTGGAACAGGATCGAGGCGACGTGCTTGCCGCTCGGTGCGAGACTGGGATCGGTGAGCGTGGGAAGCGTCACTTCCAGCGCCGGCTTGTCGGCGACCCGGCCATATTTCGCGCAGTCGAAGGCGCGCTCGACATAGTCGATCTTCGGTGCCACGACCATGCGGCCGCTGCGGGTCTTCCAGGCATCAGGCAGGCCGTCGAGCGCCAAATGCACCTTGGCGACGCAGCCGTTCATGCGCAGGTGCCGGATGCGCTTCATGAACTCGGTGTCGAGATTGCCCGGCTGGACCAGCTTCAGCAGCGTGGTCTGCGGATCGGCACTCGACGCGACATTCGCGGCACGAACCTCCTCGCCGCCCTTCAGCACCACGCCGGTCGCGATCTCCTTCTCCAGCAGGATATGATCGACCGCCGCCTGCGTGCGGATCTCGACGCCGGCCCTGCCCGCGGCATCTTCCAGCGCCTTGGCGACGGTGCCCATGCCGCCCTTCGGCAGATAGAGGCCGCCCATGCCGTGCTTGCCGTAGGAAGACTGGCGATAGAGCAGATTGAAGACTGTGTTCGGCGAACGGGGCCCGAGATAGACGCCGAGCGTGGCGTCGAGGCTCAGCAAACCCTTGATCGCATCACTCTCGAAGAAATCGTTGGCGAGGTCGGCCACGTTCATCGTGAGAATACGGGTCAGCTCCAGCATGTCCTTCTTGCCGAGCATGCGCACCTGGAGCGCGAACATCGCCAGCGCCAGCTTGGTCTGGAAATCGTTGGCGCTGATCGCCGGGCTCGGCGGTGTTCGAGAGAGAAAGGTGCCGAGCGCACCGGCGATCTTGTTGAGGCGCGCCGTGACCCGCGGCCAGGCCTCTGCATCGGCCTTGCTCACCGCGGCGATCGAGGCCGCGGTGGCGGCGGCATCGCTCGAGATCTCGATGCTCTTGGACTCCGGCAGCAGCACCGAGGTGCCGATCGCGGTGTGATCGAGCTTCAGGCCGAGATCGCGAACGACCTTCGGGTGCAGCGCATGCAGGATATGCGCGACCCCGGAGACCTTGAAACCCGGGGCGAACTCGCGCGTCACCGCTGCACCACCGATGCGATCGCTGGCTTCAAGCACGATCACCTTCTGCCCGGCCTTCGCCAGATAGGTTGCGGCAACGAGGCCGTTATGGCCGGCGCCGATGATGGCGACATCGTAAATCCTGCCGCTCATCGGATCACCCCGTGCTTGAAGTCCTTCAGCATCTCGCGCGCCGCGTTGGCGCCGGGAGCGCCCATGACGCCGCCGCCGGGATGGGTGCCGGAGCCGCACATGTAGAAGCCGTCGAACGGCCCGCGATACTGGCCGAGACCGGGGAACGGGCGGTTGAAGAGGAGCTGGTCGAGGGTAAGCTCGCCCTGAAAGATATTGCCTTCGGTCAGGCCCACTTCGTTCTCGATGTCCCAGGGCGTGCGGGTCTGGCAGTGCAGGATGAGATTGCGGAAACCCGGCGCGTTCATCTCGATGGTGTCGAGCACGTCCTTCTCGAAGGCCGCCTTCATCTGCGGCGTCCATTCGCTCTCGGCGAGCTTATAGGGGACGTATTGCACGAAGACCGACATGAAATGCTTGCCGGGCGGGGCCATGGTCGGATCGACCGTGGTCGGGATCACGATGTCGAGGAAGGGCCGCTTCGACCAGGAGCCGTATTTGTAGTCGTCGAAAGCGTGCTCGATGTAGTCGAAGTCACCGCCGATATCGATCGTTCCCCAGGCGCTTTCCTTCGGGCAGCCGGCGAATTGCGGCAGCCCGTCCAGCGCGATGTTGAGCTTGCCGGAGGAGCCGCGGATCTTGAAGTTCTTGGCGTAGGCGTGGATGTCGGGATCGATCGCATCGAGATCCGACTTTTCGATCAGCTTGAGGTATGTGCGCTTGGGGTCGAGGTTGGAGGTCACCGCCTTGGCGTAAATCTCCTCGCCGCTGGTCAGCGCCACGCCGACCGCGCGGCCGCCTTTCACGATGACCTTGGCGACTTCGGCATTGGTGCGGATCTCGACGCCCGCCTCGGTCGCGGCGGAGGCGATGGCTTTGGAGACCGAGCCCATGCCGCCGCGGGCGAAGCCCCAGGCGCCGATCTGGCCATCGACTTCGCCCATATAGTGGTGCAGCAGCACGTAGGCGGTGCCCGGCGAGTACGGACCCAAAGCCGTGCCGATGATGGACGAGGCGGCCGAGAAGCCCTTCCAGCGCGGGTTCTCGAAATACTCGTCGAGGAAGTCGCCGATCGACATGGTCCAGAAGCGGATGATCTCGTACATCTCCTTCTCGCCCATGCGGCTGAACTCCGCGGCGATCTTCAGGAGACCGTCCAAGTCCTCGCGCTTGCCCCAGGGATTGATCCGGTTCTGGGCGAAGGGATTGAGCTGGGTCGGGTCCGGCGGCGTCAGCATCAGCAGCGGCTTGATGAAGCGGCATTGCCGGCTGATCTCGGCGGCGTAGTGGTCATAGGCCTCGGCATCCTTGATCGAATGCCGGCGCAGACTCTCCCGGGTGCGGTCGTGGTCCTTGTAGGTGATGATCCCCTCGCCTTCTGGATTCGGCGAGGAGTTGATCTCGTAGGGGATGACCTGCAGCCCGTGCCGGGGCAGGTCGAGGAAGCGGAAGATCTCCGGCCGCAGCAACGAGCAGACATAGGAGCAGGTCGAATAGGTGAAGCCGGGATAGATCTCCTCGGACATCGCCGCGCCGCCGACCTTCTTGTAGCGTTCGAGCACCAGGACCTTGAGCTTGTTCTTGCCGTCCTTCTCGCCGCCCTTGGCGAGATAGGCGGCGGTGGTGAGCCCGTTATGCCCGCCGCCGATCACAATCACATCGTAGCTTTCAGCCATTTGCCGCCCCGGTGGTCCCAGTCATTGATTAAATTGATTGGCTACTATTTGAATGTTCATTCAAAATATAGCCAGGCTGGGCGAGCCTGTCCAGACGGACCGCCGGCCTGCAGGACCGGCAACCCAATTGCCGTTTGACACGTTAACCATGGGGGTCTAGCCCTTCTGAAAGGCCCGCCCAGGGGGATTCGAGTCTTGCCAAAGAACCTTATTGTCGCGCTGCAAGCCGTTGTTGTTGCGCTACTCCTTTCAGCACCCGCCTTTGCCAAGACGACCAAGGGCGAGGCCCCCGCTCCGCCCGCCGTGCCGGTCCCGAAGGTGGATGCGGAGGCGCTGGTCCCGCCCGGTCCAACCAAGCTGGAAGGCACCGCGCAGGCCGTCGATGGCGACGAGATCCGGGTCGGCGATTCGCGGGTCCGGCTCTATGGAATCGCGGCGCCGGACATGTCCGCGCGCATGGGGCCCGAGGCGCGGGTCGCGCTCGATGGGTTGATCGGCGGCGCGCGAGTGACCTGCAAGGTCTTCGATAAGACGCCGGAGGGCGACGCGATCGCGCAATGCGAGGTCGGCGGCAAGGATCCTGCGCTGGAGCTGGTCGCGCGCGGGCTGGCCGCGGTCTATCGCAGCGGCAACTTCAATGACAGCGAGCAGCAGGCCTTCGCCGAGAAATACGACGCCGCCGAGGCCCAGGCGCGGCAGCAGGATGCCGGCCTCTGGCAGCCACCGGCGCCGGCCGCCGATCCCCAAGCGGCGGCGCAGGAGCGCACCAAGGCGCGGGTCCTGCATTATGCCGGCTTCGCGTTGCTGATCCTGGCGATCTTCACGGTCTCCATCACCCGGCTTTCGGTCGCGCGCCGCGACCGCGTCGAACGCGGCAAGCGGCGCGAGGAGCAACGCACCACGCTCTCCTTCGCCATGGCCGCCGAGGTCGAGATCGTGTTGGCGACGGCACGGCGGCTGGTCGAGCAGATCTCCACCCATCCGGCGGAGCGGCCGATCCCTGGCGCGGCCAGCGCCGCGCTGGCTTTGCCGAGCACCACATTCTGGAGCGCCAATCCGGCGCGGCTGCATCTGCTGCCGGTCGAGGCGACGGTTCCCCTGCTCCGCTTCCACGCCCAATATGAGGATGCGGTCCGAAAGCTATCTGTCGCCAGCGCCGTGCCCGCCAATACATTGACCGCCGCGCTGAATACCCTGGTCGAGTATGGCACCGCCGCCGTCACCGCGATCGAGGCGTCGATCGGCATCGAACGGCACGCCGAAGCGGCTCCGGACCAGCCCAAGCCCGCGCCGGCGACAACGCCGACGCCTGCAGCCGCTGCTTCACCTGCACCATCCGGGCCGGCGAATAGCAAGCCAGATCCCGCAGCCCATTGACGTTGAGGCCCTTCCGCCCGGATCATTCCGAGTCGGGTTTGACGGGGATTGGCGATGTCGGGGATGGGCAACCAGGGCGCATTCGAGCAGGCGATCGGCCTGTTCTATGACGCGGCCTATGACCAGAGCAGCGAGGCCTGGTCCGCCGTCGGCCGGCAGTTCATGCAAATCCTGGATGCGAAAGGCTGCCTGCTGCAAATCGCCGACATGCGGGTCGGCCGCTCGCAGCTGCTGGCGACGCCCGGCTGCGAAGGCCTGAATATGGCGGCCTACGCCGAGCATTATGTGCGGCATGATCTCTGGGCCCAGATGGCGACGCCGGAACGCGGCAACCGGGCACTGCTGATGCACCGCCTGGTGACGCCCGACGTCTGGGAGCATTCGGAGATCTACAACGACTTCGTCCAGCCGAACTCAAGCTTCTTCTGGTGCCTCGGCGCCGCGATCCCGCTGAGCGACGGCCAGATCGGCATGCTGGGCGTGCTCCGCAACAAGCAGGACCGGCATTACAGCGAGAGCGAGGCCGCCGGGCTCGACACCCTGCTGCCGCATCTCCGGCGCTCGCTGCAGCTGACGCATCACCTGCGGCGGCTGCAGCTCGACCTCGCCCATGCCCGGGCCAGCCTCAATGCGCTGTCGATCGGGGTCGTGGTCTGTTCACCCGAGGGCAAGGTCAGGATCGCCAATCGCATAGCCGAGGAGATCCTGCAGCGCGGCGACGGCATCGTGCTCGACGGCCTGGACACGCTGACGGTGAACGATCCCAACCAGCAGCACGGGCTGCGCCGGATGATTTCAACGGCGGCGCGGCGGACCGGCCTCGAGCCGAACGGCGCCGGCAATGCCCTACGGGTCGGGCGCAGCGACGGCCCACCGCTGAAGGTGCTGGTGGCGCCGCTGCCGGAAGCGCAGCATGCCGGGCTCGGCGGCGCGGGCGGCGCGATGATCCTGATCGACGACCCGGAGCGCAACGCCGCGCCGGCGATCGAGGCGCTGAAGGCGTTGTTCGGCTTGACCACCGCGGAGGCACGCCTGGCGCGGCGTCTCGCGCATGGCGATTCCACCGCGCCGGAGATCGCCGCGGAGTTTTCACTCTCGCCGCAGACCATCCGCACCCAGATGAAGAGCATCCACCGCAAGATGGACGTGTCGCATCAGGCCGAGATCAGCGCGATCATCAGCCGGCTGGGTGTGCTGGGGCAGTAAGCGCTAGACCGCGCTCTCGGCGCCCCGGCCGCGCCTTACCATGTATTTGATGTTGACCGCGCGGAGCCGCGTGGCCGTGGTGGCGGTGAGCGCATCCAGGAGACGCACCTCGCGCGGCGTGCCGGGCTGGAAGCGGCGGGCGCGGATGTCGGCAGCCAGGCGCTTGCGCGCAGCGGCGAGATCACCAACCGGCTCCGGATAGAGCGCCTGGATCCGTTTCAGCTCGGCGGCATCCGCGGCAGGCCCCTCTTCCAGCTCGGCCTTGGCGATGGCGATGGCGCGCAACGCCATCAACGTGTGGTACTTTGCCTCGCCGGTCAAAGTGCCGACGAGGTGGTCCTGCAGGCCCTGCTCGGCCAGCTTCAGCAGATCGGCGGCTCCGGGTCGCGGCAGCATGGTCTAAGCGCCTTTCTTCAGCTTGGGCAGTTCGGCCAGGAGATCGTAATCGCATTCGATCGCGCGCAAGCCGGTCAGCGCCAGGTCGAGCGACGGCTCCTGGCCCGAGGCATGCCGCTCGCCCTGCTGGAGTGCGATGATCGCCCAGCGGATCGGCGCCACCGCCTCCCAGTAGCGGACACGCGCGTCGTCGACCGGCTGACCGGTGCCGCTCTCATAGCCGGCATAGAAAGCCTCGCGCGTGCCGATGCCGCCGGCCTCGCGATCGACCGCGCCGAAGCGCCAGCAGCGGGCGCAGAACCAGCCAAGATCCTCGTAAGGGTCGCTCCAGCCGGAGAACTCGAAGTCGAGGATGGCGGTGAGCTGTCCGTCATCGGCCATGTAATTACCGGTGCGGAAATCGCGATGCGCCAGCGCGACGGTCTCGATCGGTGGCGCCAGGTCTTCCATCCGGTTGATCGCCCATTCCAGCACCGGCTGCGGCTCGAGCAGCGCATCGAGGCATTTCCGATAATGCGCGGCGCGGCGCGGGATCAGATCGGCGCCGGCCTTAGGCAGGAAGGCGAGCGATTCCGGCGCGGTGGCGGGACGGATGCGGTGCAGCTTGGCGAGCTCGGCACCGAGCCGCGTCGCCAGCTGATCGCCGGCCTCGCCTTCCAGGCTGCGCAGCAGGCGGCGGCCCTGCGCCAGGCCGTTCACCCGGCGCATCACGTAGAAGGGCCGGCCAATGATGCTGCCGCTGGGCTCCAGCCAGAGCGGTTGTGGCACGGTCACGCCTGCAGCATGGGCCGCGGCGATCAGCGCGAATTCCTTGCCCCGCGGCCAGCTCTCGGCGATCCCGGAGACGGCGTCGCTGCGCAGCACCGCTTCGTAGCGGCCGGCCTGCGGTCCGTCGGCGACGTCGATGTCGAGCGCCCAGTTCTCCTGGATCGCACCGCCGCCGAGACGATTCAGGATGGTAACGGTCGCGCTCTTCGCGCCGGCCGCCTGGGCGATGAAGTCGGCGACGGCTTGGGATTGCGCGGCAAGGCTCACGCGCTCATCCCCATTGCCAGAAGTCGCGACCGTCCTTCATGAAGTGCTTGGCCAGCAGCATCTTGTGCACTTCCGAGGCGCCATCGACCAGCTTCGCCTGGGGCGCGTAGCGGTACATCCATTCCAGCAGCGTGTCCTTGGAATAGCCGCGGGCGCCGCAGAGCTGGATCGAGGTGGCGATCGCCTTGTGCAGCACATCGGCGACGGCGATCTTCGCCATCGCCACTTCCTTCTGCGCACGATGGCCCTGGTCGATGCGCCAGGCCGCATGCATGGTCAAGAGCCGGCCGATCTCAATCTGCATCGCGGCCTCGCCCAGCATCCATTGCACACCCTCGTGGTCGATCAACTTGATGCCGAAGGACTCGCGCTCCTTCACGTAATCGCCGGCGATCTCCATGGCGCGCTTGGCCATGCCGAGCCAGCGCATGCAATGGGTGAGGCGCGCGACGCCGAGGCGGATCTGCACCGCCTTCAAGCCCTCGCCCACTTCCATCAGCCGCTCGCTGTCCTTGATCTCCAGCCCGTCGAAGGAGAGCTCGCAATGGCCGCCATGCTCCTCCGGTCCCATGATCGGCACGCGGCGGATCAGCTTCCAGCCGGGCTGGTCCTTGTGGAACAGGAAGGTGGTGAGGCCGCGCCGCGGATCGTCCGAAGTGCGCGCCAGCAGGATGAAATGATCGGCGACGCCGGCGCCGGTGATGAACCACTTATGGCCCTTGATCACC
This sequence comes from Dongia sp., assembly GCF_041905885.1. Classification (NCBI taxonomy): domain Bacteria; kingdom Pseudomonadati; phylum Pseudomonadota; class Alphaproteobacteria; order Rhodospirillales; family Dongiaceae; genus Dongia; species Dongia sp. Next base: position 26,330 of record NZ_JAYRKD010000038.1, read on the forward strand.
CAGGTATCGCCATGCTTCGTCGCCGTCGTCTTCATCATGCCGGCGGGATCGGAGCCGGAGCCGGGCGCGGGCTCGGTCATCACGATCGCCGAACGCGCCTCGCCGCGGATGATGGGATTCAGCCACTTCTCCTTCTGCGCCGGGGTCGCGACCTTGTTCAGCAGATAGAGATTGCCGTCGTCGGGGGCGGCGCTGTTGAAGCAGACGGGGCCGAAGATCGAGCGGCCCATGGCCTCGTAGCAGGCCGCCATATGGGTGACGGTCTGGCCCTTGGGCAAGCCGTTCCCGCCTTCGGATTTCGGGATCTGCAGGCACCAGAGATTCTCGGCCCGCGCCTTCTTGCGGAGCTCGGCCAAGAGATCGAGGCGGATGTTCTCGCCCTCGTCGTAGTTGGCGCGATCGGATTCCAGCGGGATCACGTGCCGGTCGAGAAAGGCGTTGATCCGCTTGCAGGTGTCCTGGGTTTCAGGCGAGAGGGCAAAATCCATGATGGGTGCGTGCCTTAGAGGCTGGAGACCAGATGGCCGCCATCGACGGTGATGACGCTGCCGGTCATGTAAGCCGAGGCGGATGAGGCAAGCAAGAGCAGCGGACCGTCGAGATCCGCCAATGCGCCGAAGCGCCGCATCGGCACGCGCTTCTTGATCGCTTCGCCCGCCTCGCTCGCCAGGAAGTCGCGGTTGAGGTCGGTCGGGAAATAGCCGGGCGCGATGGCGTTGACCCGGATCCCATAGCGCGCCCATTCCAGCGCCAGCGCCTTGGTCATCTGGATGAGGCCGGCCTTCGAGACCGAATAGGGCATGACGCCGGGACTGACGCCGATCCCGAGGATCGAGGCGATGTTGATGATCGACCCCGAATGCTGCTTCTCGACCCAATGCTGGGCCAGCTGCTGGGTCAGCAGCCAGGCGCCCTTGAGATTGGTCTCCAGCATCTGGTCCCACTCAGCGGTCTTGAGGTCCAGCGCCATGTCGCCGGCATGGGCGCCGGCATTGTTGACCAGGATGTCGGGGATGCCGAGCTGCTGCTCGATGTCGGCGAGCGCCTGGTGCAGGCTGTCGGCATCGGTCACATCGGCGGCGAAGGCGAGCGCGCGGCCGCCGTCATGGTCGATCTCGGCGGCGATCTCCTCCGCCAGGCGCTTGCGCCGCGCCAGCAGCGCCACCTTCGCCCCCGCCTCCGCCAGCACGCGCGCGAAATGCGCGCCGAGCCCGGAGGAAGCGCCCGTCACGACCGCGATCTGGTTGGCGAGGGAGAACTGGGACATGCGGCCTGCAAGATGTCGCAAGCCGCAGTCGCACGCAACTAGTACCCGACGATCTTCTCCGCCCGGGCGATCTTGGCGTCGCCCCAGGTCTTGGGCGGTGTGGGGGCGATGCGGCTCTGGGTGAGGGTCGTGCCCTCGCCTTTCTTCAGGGTCACCGAGCCGGCGCTGGTCGCGACATCGACCTGGCCGTCGAAGACGAAGACGCCGTAGGCGCCGTCGATCGGGCCGGCAAAGAACTCGGTGCCGCGCACGGTCATGGTGGCGATCGGGGTGACGATCTTGGTCGAGCCGGATTTGTCGACCGTGCCGCCGACGAAGCGCAAGGCGCCGGTGATGCTGCGGACCACCTGGCTGCCGCCGCCCGCACCTTCCGGCATCACGAACTCGTCCAGCACGACGCGGGCATTCTCGCCCAGGGTGATGCTGCTGCCGTCGGCAAAAGCGATGTCCAGGCGCCCGCCGCTCGCGGTCCAGACCTGCTCGTCGCGGTGCACCTCGGCGCCAACTGCGAGCTCCCGCGCCTGGCCCTCGAACCGGGCACCGGCCTCGGGCTTCATTTGCGTCGCGTTGCCGATGACCGCAGCATCCGCGGCTTCGGCGCCGGGCATCGAGAGGATCAGGGCGAAAGCGGCGCAAGGGAAGAGGAGCCAAGCTCTGTGCATGATCGGTATTCCCGCGTTGGTCGGCGTGAATCTAGCACGCGGGCGGCAAGGCGCCATGCGCGGGAACGTCGCTTGTGATGGCTGACACTCCCCTCGGGTTTGGCAGGGGAGAACGGAACTGAAAACCCCGCCCGTGCCTGAGCACGAGCGGGGCTTTGATGGGTTGTTGCGGAGTTGCCGCCAATCCGACCATTCAGGTGCGGTGCGATGGGGCGCTATGGCCCGCGGCGTTCCGCTGCCCAGTCGGTAAACCGGGCATTCAATCTGCTGTCTTAGCCAGATTGTCGCTCTTTATCGCCGGTGGAGTCATGTTGTTTGGACACCCTCCTGTTGGCGGTTGCGATATCCGACGAGGGGTTGCCGCAGCGACCGATCGTCGGTCAGCGCTGACTTCCGTTGCCGCTTCGAAAGAAGCACTTTTCGGAAGTCGCAGCAGCTCTTGGCTGTCACCTAAAAAGCTATGCCTCGAACCGGCAAGCGTCAAGGCAGTCGATGTCGCAGGCAGTGAAAAGCGGTGGATAAAGCCGCCGGCTCCGAATCTCGAAAAGCCGCGCTGCGCTTGGCTTAACCCTACTTATCCCGTTGCGCCTGGATACCCTTGCGGATCAGCTCCATCGCCTCTTCCGGTTCCGCCCAGCGAGAAAACTTCACCCATTTGCCGGGTTCGAGATCCTTGTAGTGGGTGAAGAAGTGCTTCACCTGCTCGCGCAGGATTTCCGGCAGATCGCGAAAGGAACCGACATTCGCGTAATAGGGATGAAGCTTGTCCACCGGGACGGCGATGATCTTGTCGTCGCCGCCGGCCTCGTCCTCCATCATCAGCGCGCCGATCGGGCGGCAGCGAACGATGGCGCCGGGCACCACCGGGGTCGGACCGATCACCACCACGTCCACCGGATCGCCGTCGTCGGCGAGGGTGTGCGGGATGAAGCCGTAGTTGCCGGGATAGAACATCGCGGTATGCAGGAAGCGATCGACGAACAGCGCGCCGGAATCCTTGTCGAGCTCGTATTTCACCGGCACGCCGCCGAGCGGCACCTCGATCACGACATTGACGTCATAGGGCGCGTTCTGGCCGATCCCGACCTTGGAAAGATCCAATCTTCAATGCTCCTCACATCGGGCCTCCCCAGAATCGCGTCCTGGGAACGGCCCGCCCCGGAACGGGGAAAATGCCTGGGGGAAAGCCCCGGGGGCTGAAAATGCGAAACCCCGGGCCAGGATATACTCCCGGCCCGGGGCGAATAAAAGTCAGAAATGCTGCAGCGCAAAAAGACTAGTTAAGGACGCTGTAGCCGCGGTTCCGCATGCAGTTGCGGTAGATCTCCCGCTTCTGCTCGACGCCGCTATAGGCGCCGGCGCCCAGGCCGACCACACCGCCGGTCGCCGCACCAAGGGCCGCACCGCCGCCGGCGCTGACGCCGGGGACCAGGGCGCCGGTGATCGCACCGAGCGCAGCACCACCCGCAGCGCCGCCGAGGGCGCCCACCGCCGCGTCACCCGCCACGTTGGCGTTGTCGGCGTATTGCTCGCACTCGTACTTGTCCTGCGCGAATTGCTGAGAATCGACACCCTTGGTGTCCACGATCGGCTGGCTCGTGGCGGTGCAGCCGGCCAAAGCCACCGCAGCGATCCCGAGCGTAGCTGCAACTGCCAAAAAGCGCTTCATCGTCTATCCCTTTCCATGACGCCCTTGGACAACTTGGTCCATCCGGGGCGTGTTTTCGTTCATCCGCAAATTCGATCCGAGCTTCGCCCGGCGCGCGCTGACAGGGCTCTGGAAGCGGCTGTCATCGCTTCGTCGCGCCGGCATTGCTCGGGAATTAAGGCCCTGACCCACCCGCCCAATTATACGGCCAAGGTCCGTCCGCCCGAATACACAAATTTCGGTGAGCAAAACTGCCCTGATGACGCATCCCGCCCCCGAAATTCCGCCCGTTCCGGGCTCCCCGCTTCACATCGGCATCCTCAACATAAGGCTCCTCCGGGCCGGGGGCAGTGACGCAGGACACAGCCCGACACGGGGGAATGCTCCGCCCCGTCAGATCTCCTCGTTCCGCGTGACGACCGTCATCAACATGTCCACCGCGGCGCCGGTCCGCGACAGCGGCAGGATGACGACCTCGTATTGAATGGGGCGGTCGTGGAAGTCGACCTGGCGCACGTGGTATTGCGGCTCGCCCTGCTCGACCGCGGCGCCGTAGGAAGCTTCGGCGAGCGGAAGGCTCTCGGCGTCGTAGACCTGGTCCAGGAACTTGCCGGTGAAGTCGACCCCGAACAGGTCGACCTGCCGCGTGCCGTCGAGGCGAAAGAAATAACGGCGCCGACCCGTTTCCGCGGCCCAAACGTCGATCAGGCTGACGTAGCCGACGGCAAACCAGAAATCGAGCGGATCCAGATCGGCACGGAGCGGCCATGCACGACCGGCGCGCTTCTCATCCCAGAAGGCGACCATGCGCTTCAGGATCGGATGCTGGATCCGCGCCAGCAGACCTTCTATCGACCGCGCCATTCGCCCCGTCCCCGAACGCGTATCCAATCCCGCGGCCATTTTTGGTCTTATGGAATCCAATGGCAAATATTATAAGTAGCGGGCTTCCCCGCGACGCAAAATCGGCAGCGGCGCATTGCCGCCGCGGTATCCTGCTTGTTTGACGAAGGCGGCGAACCTATACACTAGCCCGCGTTCCCCACTGTCACTCTTGAAGCCGGAGCACGACACAGCGACATGCCCGCCCCGAGCCGCCCCTCTCCCAAGGTGTCGCAGATTCCTGCGGAGACCGCAATCCTAACGCCCGATTCAAGCGGCGGGCAGGTCCCCAACGGAGACGAGAACGGGCGTGGCGCGACGGAGAATCCGGGATTCCGTTCCAACGCGCTCTTGATCTACGAGACCATGCGGCAGCGGGTCGCGATCCGGCATTACCCGCCGGGCGCCTGGCTGAAGGAACAGGAGATCGCCGCCGAGTTCGGCGTCAGCCGCACCCCGGTGCGCCAAGCTTTGCAACAGCTCGAGACCGAGGGCCTGGTCGAGATCCGCAACGGCGTCGGCGTGCGCGTGACCGAGGTGGATGACGCGGCGCTGGACCAGATCTACCTTCTGCGCCTGGAACTGGTGGCGCTGATCGGGCGCGCGGCCCCGCGGCCGATCTCGGCCGCCGACATGGCGGCGATCCGCGGGGTCGGCGAAGACCTGAAACGCATGCTCGCCGCCCCCGGCAAGCCCGACATCGCGTTGTTCTCGTCCCATTGCGAGGTGTTCCACAACCTCGTCAACAAGGTGATCGGCTCGCCGATGCTGAAGCACTTCATCGAGGTGCTCTACCACCAGGCCGATCGCTACTGGTACGGCTGGATGGACCAGACCGACCCCAAACGCGAGGTCGAGTATCTGCACAACGAGGTTCAGGAGACTTTGCGCGCGCTCGAGGTCAATGACTTCGAGGCGGTCGGCTACGTCCGCCGCAACCACATCTCGATGATGCTGGCGCGAATGGCGGAGTTCCGGAAGAGCGGGGGGCGCGGCTAGGCGATCCGCGCACCCTCGGCGTCGAACAGGTGCAGCCGCTCCGGCGGCAGGGTGACGGTCGTGGTTTCGCCGACCTGGGCGGTCTTGCGCTCGAGGGTGAAGGCCTTCAAGTCGGCGCCCAGGGCGCGCAAGTGCAGGATGGTACCGAAGCCGGTGGGCTCGACCAGGTCGACCGGCGCCGCGATGCCCTGCCCGCCCCCGACCACGACATGCTCCGGCCGGATGCCCAAGGTCACCGGTGCGCCGTTGGCGCAGGCATAGGCGCGGCCGAGCGGGATGCGGGTATTGGCATGGGCGACAAACACCCGTTCTTCCGCGCAATAGGTGCCGCCGAACATGTTCATCGCCGGTGAGCCGATGAAGCCGGCGACGAAGAGATTGGCCGGCCGATCGTAGAGATCGAGCGGCGAGCCCACCTGCTGCACCAGCCCGGCATTCATGGCGACGATCCGGTCGGCCAGGGTCATCGCTTCGATCTGGTCATGGGTCACGTAGATCGAGGTGGCGCCTAAGGACTGGTGCAGGCGCTTGATCTCGCCGCGCATCGTCTCGCGCAAGCGCGCGTCGAGGTTGGAGAGCGGCTCGTCGAACAGGAACGCCTTCGGCGCTCGCACGATGGCGCGACCCATGGCGACGCGCTGGCGCTGGCCGCCGGAAAGCGCGCGCGGGCGGCGCTCCAGCAGGTTCTCCAGGCCGAGCGTCGCCGCGGCGGCGGAGACCTTGCCGGCGATCAGCTCTTTCGCGGCGCGGCGCAGGCGCAAGCTGTAGCTCATGTTCCCGGCGACGGTCATATGCGGGTAGAGCGCGTAGGACTGAAACACCATGGCGATGTCGCGGTCCTTGGGCTCGAGATCGTTGACCCGTTGGCCGCCGATCTGGATCTCGCCGGCGCTGATCTCCTCCAAGCCGGCGATCATGCGCAAGAGCGTGGACTTGCCGCAGCCCGAGGGGCCGACCAGGACCACGAACTCGCCGTCCCTGATCGCGAGGTCGACGCCGTGGAGCACGGCGATCGAACCGTAGTTCTTGCGGATTGCGGCAATATCAATCGAAGCCATGATCAGCCTTTCACAGCGCCCGCGGTGAGGCCCTGGACGAGATAGCGTTGGATCAGGAGGAAGAAGAGGCAGGCGGGAATAAGCGCCAGCACGCCCGCCGCCATCATCTGGCCGAAATCGACCGCGAACTTGGAGACAAAGGTCAGCAGCCCGACCGGGAAGGTGCTGGAATCCGCACCCGAGATCAGCATCAGGGCGAACAGCAGCTCGCTCCACGCGGCGGTGAACACGAAACCCAGGGTCGCGGCGATGCCCGGCAGGGTCAGCGGCAGGATGATCTGGCTGAAGGCGCGGAAGCGCGAGGCGCCGTCGATCATCGCCGCCTCCTCCAGCTCCTTCGGGATGCCGTCGAAGAAGGACTGCATCAGAAAGGTGGCGAAGGGCACGTTGAAGGCGACATAGACGATGACCAGGCCGGTGAGGCTGTTGGTCAGTCCCAGGGGCGCGAGCATCTTGAAGATCGGCGCGACCAGCATCACCAGCGGAAACATCTGGGTCAGCAGCATCAAGACGACGATCCAATACTTGCCGCGGAAGGTAAAGCGCGAGAGCGCATAGCCCGCGAGCGAGGCCAGGATGGTCACGATGAAGGCGGTCGAGGCCGAGACGATGACGCTGTTCTTGAAGAATTTCGGGAAGTCGCTGTGCTCCAGCACGAAGCCGTAATTCGCGAAGCTGGCATGGGACGGCCACATCCTGACACCCTCGCTGTAAAGCAAGTCGTCCGGCGTCACCGAGACCTTCAGCAGCCAGTAGAGCGGGAACAGTGCGAAGACGACATATGCCAGGATCGCCAGGCGGTGCAGGAGCGTGCCGATGAGGGTGCTGCGCATCATGCCCTCTTCAGCATCGACTGGCGCAGCAGCACGATCAGCAGCGCATAGGCCATCAGCAGCAGCAGGAGCACGACCGCAATGGCAGAAGCATACCCGAAGTCCAAGCGACGGAAAGCCTGGGTGAAGATGTAGCTGGCGACGATCTGGGTGCGGTCGGCCGGGCCGCCGTTGGTCATCACCACGATCAAGTCGGCGAAGTTGGCGATCCAGACTGTGCGCAGCAGGATGGTGATGGCGATGGTCGGCGCCAGGAACGGGAGCGTGATCGACTTGAAGCGCTGCAGGGCGTTGGCGCCGTCGATCGAAGCCGCCTCGTAGAGATCACGTGGAATCGCCTGCAGGGCGGCCAGCAAAGTGATCGCGAAGAACGGGATGCCCCACCAGACATTGGCGATGATCGGCCCCCACATGGCGTGATGGGGATCGGAAAGGATGTTGTTCGGCGCATCCATGATCCCCAGCGCGAACAGCCAATGCGGGATCGGGCCGATCACCGGATTGAACATCCAAGCCCAGTTCAGCCCCGAAAGGAAGCTCGGCACCGCCCAGGGCAGGAAGACCAGCGCCTGCACGATGCCGCGGCCGTGGAAGGGCCGGTTCAGCAGCAGCGCCAGGATGAGACCGAAGGCGAATTGCAGAACGACCGAGGCACCGGCCCAGAAGAAGGTATTCTTCAAGGCGCGGGCGAAGGTCCGATCGTCGATCAATTCGCGGAAGTGATCGAGGCCGATGAAGGCGCCGCTCAGCGGGTTCAGCAGCTTCACGTCCCGGAACGCGTAGGACAAGCCAAGCGCCAGCGGCACCAGCATGATCGCGATGATCAGGATCAGCGCCGGCGCGCTGTAGAGATAGGGTTCAGCGGCGACCGTCAGCCGGCGCAGCAGAGGGGTGCTGCGGGGTGTGCCGGAAGAAGCGAGTGCGGTCATCGGAGGGATGAGACTTCCCCCCACCCCGGCCCTCCCCCGAAGTCGGGGGAGGGAGAAGAGGGTCCCCTCCCCCGACTTCGGGGGAGGGTTAGGGTGGGGGGACGTGTCAGCGTCACTTCTTCAGATGCTTCTGCTGGGCCTTGGTCATATAGTCGGCCCATTCCTTGGCGACGTCCTCGGGGGTGCGATCGCCCAGCAAGGCTTCCTGACTGGTCTTGATCACCAGGCTGTCCTTGAAGAAGGCGAACTCCTCGAGATAGGTCGGCATGATGGTCGGCACCACGTCCTTGTCGCCCAGCTCGTCGAACCAGCCCTTGAACTGCGGGCTGTCGTAGAAGGGATCGGTCGCCGCCGACTTCAGGGCCGGAAGAGCTCCGGTCCGCTTGTTCCAGGCGACGTTGCCTTCCTTGCCCTCGAGCGTCGCGATCAGCTTCCAGGCCAGGTCCTTGTTCTGGCTGTTGGAGAACATCGACCAGCCCGCGTAGCCGATGGTCGGGAAGGTCTTGCCATTCGGGCCCTTCGGCATCGTGGTCACGCCGTAGTCTTCCGGCTTCATCTTCTCGGCGATGGCGATCAGCGCGTCCGGATCCTGGTCGAGCATCGCGCAGGTGCCGGAATAGAAGCCGGCCACGATCTCGTTGAAGCCCCAGTTGACGCTGTCCTTCGGCGCATAGCCGTTCTTGTAGAGATCGGTGAGGAAGGTGATGCCTTTGACCCAACCCGCATCGGCGAAGGTCGAGGTACCGTCTTCCTTGAAGAAGGTGTTGTCGCCGTTGGCAATCGCGCCGAACATCACCCAGCCGTTGAGGCCGCCGGGACCACCGCGCAGGCAATAGCCGTATTTGCCGGGAATGGCCGAGACCTTCTTCGAGGCTTCCAGGAACTCGTCGAGGGTCTTCGGCGGCTCCTTCACGCCGGCCTGCTCGAACAGCTTCTTGTTGTAGAACATGGCGCGCAGATAGAAGCCGTAGGGCAAGAGATAGGTCTTGCCGCCGACGATGCGGCCCATGTCCAGGGCCTTCTGGCTGAGGTCGGAGGCCTGGTCCCACTTCGCGACCCAGGGCTCGAGATCCTCGAGCTGGCCATTGTTGCCGTAGAGCGCCTGCCAGGTGTCCGGCATCTCCACCACGTCCGGGGTCTGGCCGGCGGAGACCATGGTGGCGAATTTCTCGAAAGCCTCGCCCCAGGGCAGCGAGATGATCTCGACCGTGGTGCCGGGATTGGCGGCCTCGAACGACTTCACGATGCCCTTCAGGGTCTCGGTGCGCTCGGGGCTGGTGATCACTTCGACCAGCTTCAGCGTCTCCGCCCCCGCTGGACCCGAAAGGGCGGTTCCGACCGAGAGCGCCGCGAAGGCGGCGCCGGCGATCAGCAATTTCTTCAACATCAGTTCCTCCTGTTTTGAATTATTTGGGTTACGATTGTTGTTGATTACTTCTCGGCACTAGCGCGAGGCGTGTTCGATCGCCTCCTTCAAGTCGTTCCACAGGGCCTCGACCCCTTCGAGACCGACATGCAGACGCACCGACCGCGCATCGATGCCGAAATCGAGCGCGGAATTGGGACCCGCCGCCTGCTGGCGCACGACCTGGGCGGGGACGACCAGGCTTTCATGGCCACCCCAGGAGACGCCGAGCTTGAAGAGCTTGAGGCGATCGGCGAAGGCCGGGATATCGACGCCCTCCTTGAAGATGAAGGAGAACAGGCTGGAGGTGCCGTCGAGGCCCGCGGGAAGACGGTTGCCGATGCCGGGATGCTGCACCGACGCGACTTTCGGATGCGCCTGCAGCCGCCGTGCGACTTCGAGACCGGCCGCTTCATGCGCCTTCATGCGGATCGGCAGGGTGCGCAAGCCCCGGGTCAGCAGCCAGGCATCGAAAGGCGAGAGCTTGCCGCCGAGATAAGGCAGAGTCTGCTTGCGGATCTTGTCGATCAGCTCTTTCCGCCCGGCCACCACGCCGGCAACCACGTCGCTGTGGCCGCTCAGGTATTTCGAGGCGGAGTGCAGCACCAAGTCGACACCGAGCGTGATCGGGCGCTGGAAGATCGGCGTCGCCCAGGAGTTGTCGATCACGCTGACGACGCCCTGCCGCTGCGCCAGGGTCGCCAGAGCGCGGACGTCATGGGGCTCCATGATCCAGCTGGTCGGGCTCTCCATGTAGAACAGCGCCGCACCCGGCAGCGCCTCGGTGACCGCGTCCTGGTCCTTGCCATCGACATAGGTGACGCTGATGTTGAGGCGCGCCAGCAAAGTCTGGAACAGGCGATAGGCATCGGGATAGAGATGCTTCACCGCGACGATGCGGTCGCCCGGCTTCACGAAGGTGAGCACGGTCGAGGAGATCGCCGCCATGCCGCTGCCGAAACCGAGCGCATCCTCGGTATGCTCCAGCGCGGCGATCTTCTCTTCGAACACCCGCACCGTCGGGTTGAGGCCGCGCGAATAGGTCGGGCGGTTCTTCAGGCCCTTATAGGTCTCCTCCATCTCGGCGTAGGACGCGAAGGTGAAGAGCGAGGTCTGCACGATCGGCGGCACCACCGCGTCGTAGGGATTGGCATCGTCATGCACGACGGCCATGGAAGCTTCCGCAAAGGCATCTTCGGGGCCAATGCCGGTTTGCCGGGCGTCGTTACCACTCATTGGGACATTTCCTTGATGTCTTCCTCGACGATGTCGAGGATGGCCAAAGTCTTCCGGCGGGCGAGCTCGGCATCGCGGGCCGCGATCGCGTCATAGAGCTCGCGGTGGAACGGGAAAGAGCGGCGCGCAAAATCCGAACGCTCGAACGGCTGCTCCCAGAAGCTCTCGAAGGCTTCGCGCATCTGCTCCAGGAGCTGCGGGAAGAGCGGATTGTGGGTGGCGTCATAGACCGCGAGGTGGAAGGCGAGATCCTGCGGGCCGGCGGTGCCTTCCGAATGATGCACCGCCTCCATCGCCTCGAGCTTGACCTCGATCTCCTTGAGGTCATCGTCACTGCGGCGGACCGCGGCGATGGCGCTCGCCTCGGCTTCCAGGCCGCGGCGGATATCGAGGGTCTGCAGCAGCGCGTCGCGCAGCCGCGCGCTGTCGAAGGAGAGCGGCATATGCACGGTGTCGGCGGAGACGCCGCGCAGGAGATAGGTGCCGCTGCCTTTCCGGGATTCGACGACGCCGAGGGCCTGGAGCTGGCGGATCACCTCGCGGACGGTGGAGCGGCCGACCGCCAAGCCTTCCATGAACTCCCGCTCGGCCGGCAGCCGGTCGCCGGGCTTGAAGCCGGACCGGGCGATGAAATCCGCCATCGCCGTCATCACGCTCCGCGCGCGATCCGACTTCGGCAGTGGCTTCAGGCCGGAATGGATCTCGATCAACCGCCCTCCCAGAGTCAGGTGGCAGGGCCAGACTTCCCAAAATTGGTCTGACATCTGATATCTGACAGATTTGCCGGAACCGGGACGAGAGTCAAGCTAAGCTGCCAATCCCGCACTGCGACAGCATTCGGAGCATCGACAGCCGGTTTTGGGGCTTTATTCGATGGGAATCTCCTTCTAGCCCGCCGGGTGCCTCAGCCTGCTGCGAGCGAGGTGCCGGCTTGGTCCTGCGTGATCTCCTGATGTTCATCGGCATGGCCGCTGCGGTGACGGATCTTGCCGTGGCGCTGGTTCTCGGCGTGCTCTGGCACCTGGACCGCCGGCCGTATCTGCTCATCTTCGGCGTATCCTTCGCTGCCGTGGCGCTGTCGCTCGTCGCCTCCACCACCGGGCGCCTGACCGGCCAGCAGGCCTATGCCGAGCCTCTCGCCGACCTCTTCTACATTGCCTCGGTCGCGGTGCAGATCGGCGGCTGTCTCATCCTGACCGGGCGACGCGCCGCCTGGTCGATCCTGGGCGCAGGCGCGGCGGCCCTGTTCCTGCTGGCCCAGGTCGGCACGAAGTTCGGCGTAATCGGATTCTTCTACCTGCCGGCCCTGAGCGGTGCGGTCTATGTCGGGCTCGGCTTTCTGCTGCTCGCGGGCCATCGGGAAACGATCACGCTCCTTCTCGGCCTGCTCTACATGCTGCGCGCCGTCGTCAATCTGGCCTGGCCGCTGTTCCGCCAGATGGAGCTCGGCGCCGTCATCGCCCATGCGGATCAGGTCATGATCGTGACCATCGCGCTGGTGCTGGTGATCTGCGACCTCAGCGCCGCGCGGCGTCGCGCCGAGCATATCACCGACGCGCTCACCCGGCAGGCCGACGCGCTCAAGGTCCTCAACGTGCAGCTGGCCGAGGAACGCACCCAGGCCGATGCCGCGAACCGAGCCAAATCGCAGTTCCTGGCCAATATGAGCCATGAGTTGCGCACGCCGCTCAACGCGGTCATTGGGTTTTCCGACATGATGTCCAACAGCCGCGTCATCAATGCCGCGGGTTCCACGACTGAATACGCGCGGCTGATCCATTCCGCCGGGCAGCATCTGCTCGGAATCATCAACGATGTGCTCGACATGGCGCGGATCGAATCCGGAAAGATCACCGTGCAGGCCCGGCCCATGAACCTGCGCACCGCGCTCGACGCGGTGATGGGCCTGACCATTCACCAGGCGCGGGCGCGGCGGATCAGCTTCTCCACCCAGATCGACGACGGCGCGGTGGCGATCGAGGGCGACGAGCAACTGCTCAAGCAGGTCCTGACCAACCTGCTTTCGAATGCCTTCAAGTATACCGAGCCCGGCGGCGCCGTGCGCCTCGAGGCCGCCGCGGACGGCCTGGACGAGATCCGGATCACCGTCACCGATACCGGCCTCGGGATTGCGGCGAAGGACCTGCCGCACATCTTCGAGCCCTTCGTGTTCAGCGGCTCGGCCATGACGCGGCGGCGCGGCGGCATCGGCCTTGGGCTTTCCATCACCAAGCGGCTGGTGGAACTGCATGGCGGCACGATCGCGATCGCGAGCACCTTGGGCAAGGGCACCACGGTGACGATCGTGCTGCCGAAGCAGCAGGAAGCGGCGGCGTCACCGGCTGAGGCAGCGCCGGCGCCGTCGACGCCCTAGCGCGCTACTTGTTCCCGAGCAGCATGCCGAGATCGATCGCCTCGGCCATCGCCTTATATCCGGCCGGGTTCGGGTGCAGGTGGTCGCCCTTGTCGAACTGCGCCTGGATATGGGAGGGCTTCGCCGGGTCGCGCACCGCCTTGTCGAAGTCGATCACGCCGTCGAACTCGCCGCTGTTGCGGATCCACTCATTGACCGCGACGCGGATCTTCTCCTTGGCTTCAGAGTAATAGCCCTCGAAGGGCGTGCCCGCGAAGGAATCGCCGAATGGCGTCAGCGTCACGCCAATGATTCGGAGGCCGTGCAGATGCGCCCGGGTCACCAGTTGCTGGTAGCCGGCGATGATCTCCTCGGCGGTCGGCTGCTTGTCGTTGGGGGCGAGGCCAGAGCCCGGCCAGCCGATGTCGTTGATGCCCATCATCAAGGTCACCGTGGTGACATGCGGCTGATTGAGGACATCGCGGTCGAAACGCGCCAGCGCGTTCACGCCCATGCGGTCCTTCAGGATCTTGGCGCCGGAGATGCCCTGGTTCAGCACCGCGACCGGCGCGCCGCCGGCCTGCACCAGGCGCGCGGCGAGGTTGTCGGGCCAGCGGTCGAAGCCATCGACCGTCGAGCCGTCGCCGTCGGTGATGGAATCGCCGAAAGTCACGATGGCGCGGGCATCCGCCGCCGCATCGACCATCACCCCGCTCAGGTAGACGCGCGAGACGATGCTGCTGTCGGGCTTGAAATCCGCCGCCGCGGTCTGGTCGCCGGCGACGATATAGGCGGTATCGTGTCCGTCCCAATGCATCGAGCTGGTCGGCTCGGTGCGCGGCACGAACAGGCTGACCGAGAGCTTGGCCAGCGGCGCCACATCGAGCGCGACCGGATCGCTGATCGCCGGCGCTCCCGGCGGGATCTCGATCGAATCCTTGCCGCCGAAGGTCAGCTTGCGATCGGAGCCGGCGACGATCGCGGCACCCTTGTCCGCCAGGGCGACATGGGCGGCGCCGATCAGCAGCGGCTGAGTGCCGTATTCATTGGTGAACACAACCCGCACCTGCTTGCCGCCGATACTGGCGCGCACCGTCTGGCGGACGGTCTGGTTCCACAGATTGCGCGGGATGTTGGTCGGCACTGGAAAGTCCGGCTCCCAGACCGGCTGGACGCTCGCGGTCCAGGTGCCGATCCAGTCATCCGCCTGCGCCGCCATGCTCGGAAGAGCCAGCGCGACCGCAAGCGCAGCCGCGCCGACCAACTTGATGGTTTTGGTGACCCCTGACCGACGCCGCAGTGCGTCGACATTGCTGAACGCCATTCCTGCCTCCCATTTCGTCGATTTTGCGTGAAGCCGCTTTACAATCGAAACGGAGGGTACAGGTTCCGAATTTCCCGTGCTCTTCGACTTTCGTCGGACTAATTCCGCCGCGGCACCACCAGCCGCGCTGTTAGCACCTGCAGCACTTCACCGCGCTGGTTCCGGGTCTCGCTGCGCATCAGCACGCTGCCCCGCTCCGGCTTGGAGCGCGACGGCGTCACCGAGAGAATCTCGCATTCGATATGCAGCACGTCCCCCGGTCGGGTCGGCTGCGGCCAGGCGACCTCGCAGCTGCCGCCGATCAACCCGCCGGCGACCTTCGGCCCGAACTCGGCCAGCAGGCGCATGGTCATCGCTGCGGTATGCCAGCCGCTGGCGGCGAGGCCTTGGAAGAAAGAGTACTTGGCCGCCACCTCGTCGGTGTGGAAGGGCTGCGGGTCGAACTCGCGGGCGAAGGTCTTGATGGTCTCGGCGGTTACCGCGATGGCGCCGCCGCAGAAGCGGTCGCCGACGACGATGTCCTCCAGATAAAGGCCCGGAGCCTTCGGCATTTCCGGCATGCGATTCATGACCGCGGCCTCGTCCTTGACTTGCAGCATGATAGTCATTTGCCTAGATTTCCTTCATGAAGAAAAAACGCATCGGTGATACCCAGTGCCCGATCGCGCGCGGGCTCGAACGCGTGGGCGAATGGTGGAGCATCCTGATCCTCCGCGATGCGCTGCACGGCTACAGCCGCTTCGATCAGTTCCAGCAGAGCCTCGGCATCGCGCCCAACATGCTGACGCGGCGCCTCGCCTCGCTGGTGAAATCCGGCCTTCTCGAACGCCGCCTCTACAATCAACGCCCGCCTCGCTACGAATACGTCCTGACCGACAAGGGCCGGGATTTCCGTCCGGTGCTCCTTGCCCTCATGGCCTGGGGCAACCGCCACTTCACGCCCGAGGGCAAGGCGCTGCTCCTGGTCGATGCCAGGACCGGCAAACCAGCCGATCCCATCCTTACGGATCGCCTGACCGGCCGGCCGATGACCGACAAGGACTTCGTGCTGCGTCCCGGTCCGGCCGCCAAGGCCCGCATCCGTGATCGCTACGCGGTCCCTTGATTCTCGCTCGCCCAGCCAACTGACCCTCCCCCGCCTGATCCGTCTGTGACCATGCTCACTGGCATGGCGATAGTTTCCCGCCGGCCACGACTTGCAGAATGATAGTGACGGGCCGATCCGGCGGTTGCGCCCGGGTTGCCTTCGCGCGGCCGAATGCGCATTCTCGCAAGATCAGCCAATGCGGGGGACTCATGGCCATTCCAGACGACATCTTCACTGAACCCGAGGACATCGCGCCGGACACCCTGGCGAATCTGGGGCCGCTGCGGCGCCTGGCCGGCACATGGGCATCGGACCTCGGCGTCGATATCAACCCGAAGGCCGAAGGGCCGGAGCGGCGCGTGTTCCGGGAAGTGACGCGGATGGAGCCCATTGATCCGCAGCCCAATGGCCCGCAACTGCTCTACGGCCTGCGCTACCACACCCATATCAACACGCCGGAGGAAAAGACCACCTTCCACGACCAAGTCGGCTACTGGCTCTGGGAGCCGGCCACCGGCCTGATCATGCAGACCATCGCCATCCCGCGCGGCCAGGTGGTGCTGGCGGGCGGCAAGGCGGCGCCGGGCGACAACACGATCTCGGTCGAGGCGCGGCGCGGCGACACCAAGTTCGGGATCTGCTCGACGCCTTTCCTCGAGGAAGCGTTCCGCACCGACTATTACCGCATCGACATCACCTTCCACGGCGATGACAGCTGGAGCTACGTGACGCGCACCGATCTGGCGCTGCGCGGCCAGACCCCCGCCTTCGACCACCGCGATACCAACACCCTGCGGCGGGTCGCGGCACCGGTGCCGAACCCGCTGCTCGGAGAACTCGCCAAAGCCGGCTAGCCCCGCCGCCTGGGACCGCCGCCTGGGACCGCCGCAGCGGTCACCAGGGTGCGACCCGACGCGCCTTGCAATTGCGAATGACTTGCATTACCAGAGGTACACCCGACAACCCATCCCACCCGGAGCCCCTCCGATGCACCGCCGTCTGACCTTGGCCTTTTCCGCGATCCTGCTCGCCGGCACCAGCCTTGCCGCGCAGGCTGCCGGTCCAGATCCGAAGGCGATCCTGACCACCTATGCCGATATCGGCCAAGCCATGTTCCAGGACTCGGTAGACGAGGCCGAGAAGCTGAAGACGGCCATCGATGCCTTCCTGGTCGGCCCGAATGACGCGACACTCAGCGCCGCGAAGGATGCCTGGAAGGCCGCGCGCGTTCCCTACATGCAGACCGAGGTCTTCCGCTTCGGCAATCCGGAGATCGACGACCTCGAGGGCAACGTCAATTCCTGGCCGCTCGACGAAGGCCTGATCGACTATGTCGACAGCGGCTACGGCACGACCTCCGACAGCAACCCCTATTACACACTGAACGTGATCGCCAACCCGTCGCTGAAGATGGGCGACAAGACGGTCGATGCCGCCAAGATCACGCCGGAACTCATCACCTCGCTGCAATCGGCCGGCGACAACGAGGCCAATGTGGCGATCGGCTATCACGCGATCGAGTTCCTGCTTTGGGGCCAGGATCTGAACGGCACCGGTCCCGGCGCCGGCAACCGTCCGGCCAGCGACTTCGATACCGCCAACTGCACCCATGGCAATTGCGACCGCCGCGCCGACTATCTGCGCAGCGCCGCCACCCTGCTGATCGACGACCTGAAGAAGATGGAAGCGGTCTTCGCCGAGGGCGGCGCCGGCCGCACCCGCCTGCTCGCCAACCCGCAGGAGGGTCTGACCGCCATGTTCACTGGTCTCGGCAGCCTCTCCTATGGCGAGCTGGCCGGCGAGCGCACCAAGCTCGGCCTGATGTTGCACGATCCCGAGGAAGAGCACGACTGCTTCAGCGACAATACGCACAATTCCCACTACTACGACCAGCTTGGTATGTGGGAGATCTACAATGGCAGCTACAAGCGGACCGACGGCAGCGAAGTGAAGGGCCCGAGCCTGCGCGCCCTGATGAAGGCGACGGACATCAAGGTCGCGCAGCGCGTGGTCAACGCCATGAAGGCGACCAATGGGGCGATGAGCGTGCTCAAGCAGACCGGCGACAGCGGCAAAGAGGCCTATGACCAGATGATCGGCGACGGCAATCCGGAAGGGAACAAGATCGTCCAGAATGTGGTCGATACCCTGGTCGCCCAGGCCCATGGCTTCGAAGCGGCGGTCGCCAGCCTCGGGCTGAAGATCACGGTCGAGGGTTCGGACAGCCTGGACAACCCCTCGGCGGTCGGCCAGTAAACAGAGAGACGAAAGCGAGCCAATTCTGCCAGCCAGCTTTCAAACTCCACACCTCTCGCGGCGCAAGCTGCTCGGACTGGGCGGCGCCGGCCTGATCATGGCCGGCGCCGTAAGCCTGGCACCGCACGCCTTCAGCGCCGCGCCGCGCTATCCAAAAGCGCCGCTGCCGCCGGAAGACGCCGACATCGTTGATGTCGCATTGACGGCGAAGCTGCGGCCGCGGCAATTGCTCCCCGCCCCCGCCAAGATCACGCCGACCATCAGCTATGGCGATGGGCCGAGCATCATCCGCATCCGGCACGGCCAGTGGCTGCGCGCGACGCTCAAGAACGAGCTTGCCGAGCACACCACGGTCCACTGGCACGGCATCCGGCTGCCGAACGCGCTGGACGGCGTGCCCTATCTGACCCAGGACCCGGTCCTGCCGGGACAGAGCTTCACCTATGCCTTCCAGCCGCCGGATCCCGGCACCTTCTTCTTCCATCCGCATTGCGACACCATCACCCAGCTCGGCCAGGGCCTCGCCGGCGTGCTGATCATCGAAGGCGACGAGACCCGGCCGTTCGACGCCGATCTCGTCTGCCTCTATCGGGACTGGCGGGTGAACGACGACGGCAGCTTCGGCGCGCTGACCACCAACAAGGGCGCCGGGACGGCCGGCACTTTCGGCAGCTTCCAGACCGTCAACGACCAGCACCAACCCGTCTTCAAGGTGCCCGCCAACGGCGATATCCGGGTCCGCTTCCTGAATGTCGATATGACGCGACTCATCGATCTCGGCCTCGAGGGCGCGGAAGGCTGGATGATCGCGACCGACGGCAATGCGCTGGCGCCGACCAAGCTCGAACCCTGGCGCATGGGACCGGCGATGCGGCTTGATATCACCTTCCGCGCGCCGAAATCGGGTAGCGTGAAACTGATGAACTACTACGCTGCGGAGCCGGTCGTGCTGGCGACCTTCGAGGCCGAAGGCGCGCCGCTCGATCGCCCGGCCTTCGAACCGGCGCCGCTGAAGACGCCGCTCATTCCGGAGCCGAAGGCAAGTGACGCGGTCGATTTCACATTGCGCCTCAGCGCCGCGTCGGCACCGAGCCCGCTGCCGGCCGACCTCAAGCTGCCGAACGGCGAAACCTTGCCGCTGGCTGACAGCCTCTGCCTCACCCAGCGCACCTTCTGGGCGATGAACGGCCAGACCTGGCCCTCGACCGAGGAGGGCCGGCTGCCGCCGCCCTTGGCCTCGTTCCAGAAGGGCAAGACCGTCGTCGCGGAAGTCGTCAACGCGACGCCGCATCCGCATCCAATCCATCTGCATGGCCATACGTTCAAGGTGCTGTCCTCGAACAAACGCAAGATTCTGCCGCATTTCGCCGACACGGCCTTGGTGACCCCGAAGGAGCGCCTGAAGATCGCCTTCGTCGCCGACAATCCCGGCGCCTGGATGCTCCACTGTCATATCATCGAGCATCAGGAAACCGGTATGATGGGATATGTCCTGGTGGCGTAACCCCCTCCTCGCGATCCTGATCGCCGTTGCCGCGCATCCCGCGCTGGCCAACCCGGCGCCGGACGTGGTGCGCGATCCCGCTTTGCCGCAGGACGCCAAGGGTCTCGACTTCGAGATTGGCCGCGCGCTGTTCGAACGCCATTGGGCGGCGGCGCCCGCCTCGACCCAGGCGGCCGACGGATTGGGACCGCTGTTCAACGCGCGGGCCTGCGTCTCCTGCCATCCCGGCGGCGGGCGCGGCCAACCCTTCGACCAGCTCGGTGCGACTTTGCCGGCGCTGCTGTTCCGCCTCGGCGGGCACAATGCCGCAACCACCGAAGCCGGCGACCCGATCTATGGCCGGCAAATCCAGAGCCAGTCGGTGGCCGGGATCAGCGCGGAAGCCGCGACCGGGGTCAGCTTCGAAAGCCACAGCGTCACCTTGGCCGATGGCACGCTGGTCGAATTGCGAAAGCCGATCGCGAAACTCGACAAGCTCGCCTATGGCGCGCTCGCCTCCACCACCGTGGTCAGCCCGCGCCTCGCGACCGCGATCCACGGCACAGGCCTGCTCGAGCAGATCCCGGAGGCCGCGATCCTCGCGAATGTCCAGCCGGACGGCGGCAAGCCGAACTACGTCACCGACCCGATCACCGGAAAGCGCGCGCTGGGCCGCTTCGGCTGGAAGGCGAGCGCGCCCAGCCTGGAGGTCCAGGATGGCAAGGCGCTCGATCTCGACATCGGCCTCTCCAACCCGGTCTATCGCGATGCCTTCGGTGATTGCACGCAGCAGCAGCCGGACTGCCTGAAGATGCCGACCGGCGCCTCGGAACAATTCGATGGGCTGGAAGTGCCGTCCTCCCTCACCCGCCTGATCGACCGCTTCGTCAGCGAAGCGATGCTGCCGCCGGTCAAGCCCGCCGCCAATGCCGAAGCCGGACGCAAGATCTTCACCGAGGCAGGCTGCACCGCCTGTCACCGGCCGTCCTTTGAACTCGCCGGCGGACGCAAGATCGCGCCTTACACCGACCTGCTGCTGCATGACATGGGCTTCGGCCTCGCCGACCACATGAAGGAAGGCGAAGCCTCCGGCAAGGATTGGCGCACGGCGCCGCTCTGGGGCATGGGCCAGGCCCTGCGCGCCGAAAACCCCGGCCTGTTGCATGACGGTCGCGCGCGCAGCCTGCTGGAGGCGATCCTCTGGCATGACGGCGAGGCGGCCAAGGCGCGGCAGCATGTCGAGCAACTCTCGGCGCAAGACCGCCAGTCACTCATCGACTTCATCGGTTCGCTCTAGGAAGCAGGTATATGATCAAAGGTCTCGTCAGCCGCATCGCGCTCATCGCTTCCTGGCTCGGCGTCATCGCCGCGCCGGCGCAGGCCGCGGACTTCGCCGCCTTCAACGCGGGTTATGCGCGCGACGTCGTGACGCCCGCCTTCAAGACCCTGGCCGGCGAGACCAGGAAACTCGCACAAGCCGCGGACGACTTTGCCGCGCAGCCGAGCCAGGATGGTTTCGCCGCCTTGCGCGTCACCTTCGATTCCGTCTCCGACGCCTGGATGCAGGCGCAGTTCTTCCGTCTGGGTCCGCTCGGCGCGCAGCAACGCTCGGAGCGTTTCGAGTATTGGCCGGAGAAGCGGCCGATCATCGACAAACAGCTCGCCGCTCTGCTGGCCAAGGCCGACCCCGATGCGCTCGCCACGGAGAAGTTTGCACAATCCAGTGTCGCGGTGCAGGGCCTGCCCGCCCTGGAGCGGTTGCTCTACGGCGACGCGGCGCGCCAGGTGCTCTCGGCCGGGCCGGAGCAGAAGGCGCGGATCGCCGTGATCCAGGCGATCGCGCACAATCTCGACACTGTGGCACAAGAGCTGGCGGCGGCCTGGGAGCAGGCACAGGCCGAGCCCAAGCTTTTCGCCCAGGATCCGAACGAAGCGACCGCGCAGCTCTATGCCGGGTTGATGACCGGTCTGCAAATCGTCAGCGACCAGAAGATCGCCGGCCCGCGCGGCCAGACGCTCGACAAGGCCAAGCCGAAATCCGCCGAGCAATGGCGCGCCGGCCGGTCGCTGAAGAACATCAAGCTGAACCTGCAGGCGCTGCGCGATGCGCTGGCCGGCCCGTCCGGCTTTGCGACATTGCTCGGCGCCGACCAGGCCGCGCTCAAGGACGAGATTGCCAAGGCCTTCGATGCCGCCCTGGCCGCAGTCGATGCCGCGCCCGAGCCGCTGGACACCGCTGTCACCGATGCCGAGGGCCGCAAGAAGGTCGGCGCGCTGTTGATCGCGGTCAACCATCTGCGCGACGTGCTGAACCAGAAGGTGCCGGCGGCACTCGGCATCTCGCTCGGCTTCAACGAGATGGACGGCGACGGATCCTGAGATGGGCCTGTTCTCCCGGAAGCAAGAACCGCCGCGCTACTTCAGTGCCTGCAACTTGAAGCCGGGGCCGGAGGGCTACGGGGCCGCCGGACTCGACGCCAAGGGCCGGATTGTCTGGCAACAGCCCATGCCGGCACGGGGCCACACGCTCGAGCTCAGCCCGGACGGCAGGCTCTGCGCCATCATCGACCGCAAGCCCGGTGCCGCCATCACCTTTTGCCGTGCCGCGGACGGCGCGCTGCTGAACCGGATAGCCGCGCCGGAGGGCAGCAGCTTCGACGGCCATGCGGTCTTCAACCGCGCCGGCACCCTGCTCTACGCGACCGAGAGCCGCGACGGCGACCAGGCCGGCAGCATCGCCGTCTTCAACGTCGCGGATGGGATGCCGGTCGCCACCTTCCCGACCCAGGGCATCGAGCCGCATGAACTGATCTGGGCGGAACCGGACCGCAGTCTGGCGATCGGCAACGGCGGTATCCGCGACAAGCTGGCGATGGAAGCCGAGATCGAATCCAGCCTGGTGCTGCTGGATGCGCGGGACGGCGCGCTGCTCGCCAAGCACGCGCTTGACGAGGACCTGATCTCGCTCTCGATCCGCCACCTGGCGCAAAGTGCGGCCGGCGAGATCGTCTTCGTCATGCAGGACCAGGATGCCGCGACCGACTGGCGGCCGATGGCCGGCCTGCTCACCCGCGGCGGCACGATCGAGTTTCTGGAACTGCCGCTGGGCGACCTGATGCGGCTGCGCGGCTATTGCGGCAGCGCCGCCATCGACTGCAGCGGCAGCATCGCCGCCGCCAGTTCGCCGCATGGCGGCGTCGCCGCCTTATGGCATCTGCCCGACCGACGTTATCTCGGCTGCGTCGAATTGCGCGACGGCTGCGGCATCGTCGCCGATGGAGCGCACGGCAGCTTCGTTTTCACCTCGGGTGCCGGCATGCGCATCCGGGTCACGGCCACGCCGAAAGGAGTTGCTTCAAGCCTGCTCGAGCAGTCCGCCAATCACCTGCCGCAATGGGACAACCACCTTACGGCTAGTAGCCGCGCGACGGATCGACCGGATTGAGCAGCGGCTTGCCGGCCAGCGCGCGGCGGTAGTTTTCCAGGATATCCTCGGCCCCGGTGCCGGCACGGGTGATGGCCGCGACATGCGGCGTGATCACGATGTCCTTGCGGCGCCAGAAGACATGGTCCGGCGGCAGCGGCTCCTCGCGAAAGACGTCGAGCAGCGCATACGCCAGCTTGCCGGAATCGAGTGCAGCGAGGAGATCGGCATCGTTGGTGTGCCCGCCGCGCCCGGCATTCACCAGGATGGCGCCGTCGGTAAGGCCGGCGAAGAGCTTCGCGTCGAGAATGCCCTCGGTGTCGTTGGTCAAAGGCAGCAGGCAGATCATCAATTTCAACGGGGCGAGGAAATCGCCGAGCTGCCCAGCACCGTGGAATGCGCGGACGCCGGCCACGGTCTTCGCCGTGCGGCTCCATCCGGAGACCGGGAAGCCGAGGCCCACCAGCTTCTCCGCTGTCGCGACGCCCAAGGTGCCGAGGCCCAAAATGCCGACCGGGAAATCGCGCGCCCAGCGCAGCGGCAGGTCGATCCATTTGCCCTCGCGCTGCGCCGCGCGAAGCTCCCGGCCCTGGCGCAAGGCATCGAGCACCCAGTAGACCAGATACTCGACCATATTGGCCGAAAGCCCCTGGTCGACCATCCGCGCGATCGGGACGCCAGGCGGAAACTTGCTCTTGAGCAGATGGTTGACGCCGGCCCAGGTCGATTGGATCGCCCTTGCGTTCTTGAAGATCGAGAGATCCCCCGGCGAGCGCCCGCCGACGATGATGAAATCGACTTTGTCAGGATCGCCCCAATCCGGCCAGGTGGCGAAATCCAGCTTGGGATCGAGGGCGCGAAGGCTGCCGATCCAGGCTTCCGACTCCGCGGGATCCGCCGCGTATAGGATCGTCATCGAGACTCCAGGGCGCCGAAGTTGACACCTGCACGCTGGGCGGGCTTCACTGCCCACACAACAGTGTCAGGAAGATCATGTCTAGCGCGCAGGCCATCGGTCATGCAACCCAAGGGGACGCAACACCGGCCATCCCGGAACCGGTTCGGGCCACTTGGGAAACGCAACAACAGCTCCCGAAAGTGGCCTACGGCCAGGGCTGCTATGTCTTCGACCAGGACGGCAAGCGCTATATCGATGGTTCCGGCGGGCCTGCCGTCTTTGCCCTGGGGCATTCCCATCCCGAGGTGAATGCCGCGATCAAGGACCAGCTCGACCGCATCGCCCATGGCTACCGCTACACTTTCAGCAGCGATCCGCTGGAGGAGCTGACCGCGATGATCGCAGAGTCGTGTGGCGGCGGATTGAAGCACATGACCTTCTGCTCCAGCGGCTCCGAGGCGATCGAATCCTGCCTGAAGATCGCGCTGCAGTATCACGCCGCCTTGGGCAAGCCCGAGCGCTGCCGCTTCATCGCCCGCGAGCGCTCCTGGCACGGCAACACGCTGGGTGCGCTCTCCATCTCCGGCTTCCTGGACCGCCGCGCCGCTTTCGAAGGCGCGCTCGCTCCCGCCAGCCTGATCTCGCCCGCCAATGTCTATCGCCCGCCGGAGGGTGTGTTCCCGGAAGACGTCGCGGCCTTCTGCGCCCGGGAGCTGGAGAACGAGATCCTGCGGCTCGGCGCCGACAAGGTGGCGGCCTTCATCTTCGAGCCGGTGGTCGGTGCGGCGGGCGGCTGCGTCCCCGCCCCGCCCGGCTATGCCAAGCGGGTGCGCGAGATCTGCGACCGCCATGGCGTCCTGCTGATCGCCGACGAGGTGATGTGCGGCGCCGGCCGCACCGGCACCTGGCGCGCGCTGCAGCATGACGGCGTCGAGCCGGACATCATGGCGGTCGCCAAGGGCCTGGCCGGCGGCTATGTGCCGCTCTCGGCCGCGATCTACCACGAGCGCCTGCGCGGCCCGATGTATGAGCGCTTCGGCGGTCTGCTCACCGGCCATACCTTCAGCGGCCATACGCTGGGCTGCGCCGCCGGCGTCGCGGTGCAGAAGATCGTGCGCCGCGACAACCTGCTCGAGAAGGTGCGTGAGAACGGGCTGCTGCTGAAGCGGATGCTGAGCGACGCATTGGGCGACCGCCCCTATGTCGGCGACATCCGCGGCCGCGGCTATTTCCTCTGCGTCGAGCTGGTCAAGGATCGCGCCACCAAGGAACCCTACCCGCGCGACCGCATGCTCTATCAGAAGGTGACGCGCCAGACCTTCGAGAACGGGCTCATCTGCTATCCGGTCGGCGGCAACGTGGACGGCAAGCGCGGCGATATCGTGATCCTCTCGCCGCCCTACATCGCCACGCAGGAAGAGCTGGTGGAGATCGTCGAGAAGCTGGCCAAGAGCCTCGGCCAAGTGATGGCGAGCGTCGGATGACGGCTGCGAAATCCTCCGGCAAGTCCGCCGGCGCCAACGTCGTCGCCTTCATCTTCGCGCGCGGTGGCTCCAAGGGTGTACCGCGCAAGAACCTCCGGCCGCTGGGCGGCGTCTCGCTGCTCGCCCGCGCCATCCGCTGCGCCAAGGCGGTGCCGGCGATCAAGCGGGTCGTGGTCTCGACCGACGACCAGGAGATCGCCGATGCCGGCCGGGCCGAGGGCGCCGAGGTGCCGTTCCTGCGTCCCCCGGAGCTCGCCTCGGACACCGCGCGCGAGTGGCAGGCCTGGCGTCATGCGGTGGAGTTCATCGAGAACCAGCCCGGCGCCAAGCCGATCGACATCTTCGTCTCGGTGCCGACGGTCTGCCCGTTGCGCAACGAGCATGATGTCGCCCGCGCGATCGCGCTCTACCGCAAGGGCAATGCGGATATCGTCTTCTCGGTGACGCCGTCGCACGCCAATCCCTATTACAACATGGTCGAGCTCGCCCCGACCGGCGAGGCCTCGCTCACCAAGCCGCCCGAGGCGGTGGTGCATGGTCGGCAGAAGGCGCCGACCGTCTACGACATCGTCGCCGGGGTCTATGTGACCAGTCCGGCCTATATCCGGGAATCGGAGAGCATCTGGGGCGGTCGCAACGCCACGATCGAGATCCCGCGCGAGCGTGCGGTCGATATCGACACCGAGATGGACTTCCGCCTGGCGGAGTTCCTGCTGCAGCAGGGCGGCCGGCCATGAGGGTCGGCGATCGCTTCGAGGTCCGCCCCGCCCGCCCGGACGACACCGAGGAGATCGCCCGCATCCATGTCGAAGCCTGGCG
Source organism: Dongia sp. (assembly GCF_041905885.1). Lineage (NCBI taxonomy): Bacteria > Pseudomonadati > Pseudomonadota > Alphaproteobacteria > Rhodospirillales > Dongiaceae > Dongia > Dongia sp. The sequence goes on from NZ_JAYRKD010000038.1 coordinate 52,377, forward strand.
CGATGCCTATGCGGCACTGCTGCCTGCCGACTACCTCGCGCGACTCAACCCGAAGATCGAGGCGGCGCGTTGGAGCCGCACCAGCCGGGTGGAAAGCACCCTGGTCGCCGATGCGCAGGGCGAGGTCGCCGGCTATGCGATCATCGGCTCGGCGCGCGGTCGCCGCGGGCCGGGCTGCGGCGAGGTCTACGCGCTCTACGTCGAGACCGACTGGCGCGAGCAGGGCGTCGGCCGCGCGCTGATCGAAGCCGCGTTCGACGCCTTCCGCCGCCGCGGGATGACCGAGGCGGTCATCTGGTGCCTGGAAGGCAACTTCGCCGCCCGTGGCTTCTATGAGCGCTGCGGCGGCCGGCGGCTTTCGGAGAGTCGCCTGGAGGACGTGGCCGGAATGCCGCTGCCCACCCTCGGCTATCATTGGACGCTGGCGCGATGATCAAGCGCGCCCTCCTGGTCGGCTCCGGCAGCATCGGGCGGCGCCACCTGCAGGTGATCCGCGAGACCCTGCCGCAGGTTCTGGTCACGCTGATGCGCCAGCCCAATCCGCCCGAGCTGGAAGCCTCGGTCGCGACGCAATTCGATCGGGTGGTCAGCGATCTGGCCGCAGCGATCAACCCCAAGCCGGACTTCGCCGTCATCGCCAGTCCGGCGCCGACCCATGTCGGCTTTGCCCGCAGGCTCGTGGAGGCGGGCATTCCCATGCTGCTGGAGAAGCCGGTCTCGGACCGGCTGGACGGCTGCGCCGAGCTCGCCGCGCTCTGCAGGTCCAAGCGCCTGCCGGTGCTGGTCGGATATACCTTGCGCTATCACCCCGGCTTCCAGACCTTGGCCGAGCGGGTCGCCGCCGGCGCGATCGGGCGGCCGCTCTCGGTCCGTGCCGAGGTCGGGCAATACCTCCCCGACTGGCGACCCGGCATGGATTATCGACACACGGTCTCGGCGCAGCGGGCGCTCGGTGGCGGCGCCTTGCTCGAGCTCAGCCATGAGATTGACCTTGTCCGTGCGCTGTTCGGCATGCCAGTCTCGGTGGTCGCGAGCCTTGACCGGCTGGGGGATCTCGAGATCGACGTCGAGGACACGGTCGAGATGGTCTTGCATCACAATCGCGGCGGGGAGCGCATGGTCGCGAGCATTCATCTCGATCTGCTGCAGCGGCCGGCGCGGCGCAATTTCACCGTGGTCGGAACCGAGGCAACCTTGGAGCTGGATTTCATTGCGGGACAGCTGACGCTGCATCACCGCGACGGCGATAGCCTCATCCCGTTTCCGGCGGTCGCGCACCGCAATCAGCTCTACAGCGCTGAATTGACGGACCTGCTGGCAGCGATGCAATCGGGGCATCCGCCGCGCGTGGGCTTGGAAGACGGGATCGAGACGCTGCAGATCATCGAGGCGGCGCGGCAATCGGCATCGGCCGGACAACCCGTTGCACTGGACGCCGCGTGACGGCAGCGCGGCGCGGGGTGTTGCAGGTTCCATGACCCGCCTCTCGGAACTCATGAATCTCGATGGGCGGGTTGCGCTGGTGACCGGCGGCACCGGACATCTCGGACGCGTCATGGTTGCAACTTTGGTTGAGATGGGCGCGCGGGTCGCGGTGCATGGCCTCCAGCCGGACGAGGCCGAAAAGGTGGCCGATGCGCATGGCAAGGCTTGCGCGCCCTTCCCCGCCGATCTCGCCGACCAAGCCGCCGTGGTCGCCCTGCCCGATGCGGTCAAGGCGAAATTCGGCCGGCTCGACATCCTGATCAACAATGCCGCCTTCGTCGGCACCAGCGCGCTCAAGGGCTGGGCGGTGCCGTTCCAGCAGCAGTCGGTCGAGACCTGGCGCCGCGCCATCGACGTCAACCTCACCGCCGTCTTCGCGCTGACCCAGGCCGCGGCCTTGCTGCTGGCGGAATCCGGCTGCGGCAGCGTCATCAACATCGCCTCGATCTATGGACTGGTCGGTCCGGACCTCAGTCTCTACAGCGGGACCGCGCTCGGCAATCCCGCCGCCTACGCGGCCAGCAAGGGCGGCCTCATCCAGCTCACCCGCTGGCTTGCGACCAGCCTCGCGCCGAGAGTGCGGGTGAACGCGCTGACGCCGGGCGGCATCGCCCGCGGGCAGCCGCCGGAGTTCGTCGAGCGCTACGTCGCCCGCACGCCACTCGGGCGCATGGGCCGCGAGAACGACATGATCGGCGCCGTCGCCTACCTCGCCAGCGATCTCTCCGCCTACGTGACCGGCCAGAACATCGTGGTCGATGGCGGCTGGACCGCCTGGTAGCCGCTACGCCGCTTCCTTCGCCTGCATCAGCCGCGTGAGGTGCGAGCCCCGCGCCAGCAGGAAGCGCCGGAGCCGCGCGTCATAGTCGGCGGCGACCGCGGCCTTGACCGAGGCCCGCACCGCCAGCGATCCGCGCCAGCGCGCCAACCGCTCCAACCCCGCTAGGATCTCGAAATCCGCGATCCGGTCGAAGGCGTCGAAATAGCGGAAGACCGGCGCGAACGCGGCATCGACCAGAGAGAAATCCGCGCCGTCGAACCAGGGCTCGGCCACCAGTCGCCGCTCCAGCCAGGCGAGGCGCTCGGCGAGTTGCTTCCTTTTCACGTCGAAGACCGTCGCATCCGGCGCCGAATAGAATGCCCAGATGTCGTTCAGGATGGCCGAGCCGAACTCGATCAGGCTGCGGTGCTCGGCGCGGCGCAAGGCATCCGCCGGATGCAGCGGTTTGGGCTGGGTGTCTTCCAGGTATTCCAGGATCACCGCGGATTCGAAGATCGCCGTCGCGCCCACCTGCAGCACCGGCGTCTTGCCGAGCGGCGAGAGCGCCTTGAACCAGTCGGGCTTGTTCGCGAGATCCACAGTGACGCGGTCATAGGCGACGCCCTTCTCCACCAGCGCGATCGCCGCGCGCTGGACATAGGGGCAGAGGTGGTGGCTGACCAAGGTGAGGCGTTCCATGGCGGGTCTCCCGTTTCATGCAATTGCATCTATTTAATGCAGCTGCATCGATCGGTCAATCTTGATGCAGATGCATCTATGTGATAGATCCCATGCGCATGAAGCATGAGCCTTCCGACGCGGCGGTGACCGCCTGGGCCCGCCTGGTCCGGGCCGGGCAAAGCGTGCTGGAGAAGATCGAGGCCGAGCTCAAGGCCGCCGACCTCCCCCCGCTCTCCTGGTACGACGTGCTGCTGGAGCTCAGCCGCACCGCCGACGGCCGGCTGCGCCCGCTGGAACTCGAGCAGCGCACCCTGCTTGCGCAATACAACGCCTCGCGGCTGATCGATCGGATGGTGAAAGCCGGCCTGGTCGAGCGCCTGCCGCATCCCGAGGACGGGCGTGGCCAACTGGTCGTGATCACCGCCGAGGGACGTGCGATGCAGAAGCGCGTCTGGAAGGTCTATGGCCCGGCAATCGAGCGCCATGTCGGCGCGAAGCTGCGCCCTGCGGAAGCCGTCGAGCTCGCCCGTCTTCTTCAGAAGCTGATTGCATAGCTGGCGCCTGAGCCCCGCTTCTCATGCATGAAAAATTTTCGCTGTCCGGGTCCTGTCCGTGTTGCAGGTGCAGCAATCCTTTCTGCGACAATGGGTTGCGCGGTCACGATTTCGCGGCGCTCCGGGCCAGGCCCGCTCGCCCAATGTGCCTGCCGGCGCCGCGTTCACGATGTCAAACAGCGAGCTACTTATAGCACAGAGAGCGCCGCTTGTCCGTCGCGGCGATGGCGCGGCAATGGAGCGAGAATTCCAGCCGACCCCCAATCGCTCAGGGGATCTGCTCGACCTTGTCGCTGACATGCACGGCGAGGCGCCGCTCGCGGTAGAAGACGAAGAGGCCGCTGGCGATCAGGATCGCGTTGCCGAGGATGATGCGCGGCGTCGGCTCGTGCTGCCACCAGATCCAGCCGAACAGGCCGGCCCAGAAGATCGCCGAATATTGGAACGGCGCCAGCAGCGAGGCCGGCGCCAAAGCAAGCGCCCGGGCGATCAGCAGGAAGCAGCCGGCGGCGACGATGCCGAGGATCAGCATCAGCCCGAAATCCGTCACCGTGGGCGCGACCCAGCCCAGCGGGCAGAGGATCGCGCCGACAATCCCGCCGACCATGAACTGCGACACCACCAGGGAGAAAGGATGGTTGTCGCGCAGCTGCCGGGTCATGGCCAGGGAGACGCCGAAGCTCGCGGCGCCGATCAGGGCGATGACCGAGCCGAGCAGCACATCGCCCGACGCTTCCTCGCTGCCCGGCGCCAGCGCGATCACCACGCCGACGAAGCCGACGATGACCGCGCTCCAGCGATAGGGCCCGACTCGCTCGCCGAGGAACAGGCCGGAGATCGCGGTCACGATGATCGGCGCCGACATATAGAAGGTCATCACATCGATGAGCGGCAGATGCCAGGTCGCGAAATAGAAGCAGTAGCTGTCGCCGGTCTGCAGCCCGATGCGGATCGCATGCACCCACCAGGGACCTTTGAGCCGGAAGCTCACGCGCATCACCAGCATGATCGGCACCAGCACCGCGACGGCGCCGAGCCCGCGCACGAACAGCAGCTGGGCGACGCTGTAGTCGCCCACCAGGTATTTGCCGAGCGCGTCGTTCAGGGCGAAAAACGCCACCCCGGCCAGGTAGCAGAGGATGCCGAGACTATGGCGTGCGAAAACGGGATTGGCGGACATGGTTGGGATTGAGCGGCCCGACACATAGGTAACAGATCGTACCGGACACATAGGTAACACTTTCCCCGGTTTTTTGGGGGGTGTCGATGCCTTGGAAGGAGTGTTCGGTCGTGGACGAGCGTCTCAGGTTTGTCGC